>JBDRVV010000008.1 GCA_039802005.1 candidate division WOR-3 bacterium | reverse complement strand
TGTTCTATGGAGGTAAATATGGCATTAAAATGTTATCCTAAAGGTTCTGAATGGAGAAAGTGGGATTTACATGTACACACAAAATCTGATCAAGGATATACATTTTCTTCTAACAGTGAAGTTTCTGGAAGAGAGCAGAGTGATAATGAGTATCCGAGAGTTTTTATAGAACATATTTATGCAATTGATAATCTTGGTGCAATTGCTATTACAAATCACAATAAAGCAGACTGGATAGATAAAATTATTAAAGAAAATGAGAATTATTGTCAACAAAATCGCCGTAATAAAATAACAATTTTCCCGGGAGTAGAAATAGAAAGCAGTGATGGCATCCATCTGTTAGTAATTTTTAACCCTGAAACTCAAATAGATGAAGTTAAATCAAATTTTAGAAAACAAACATGGGAAGATACTATTGAGCATTTTATTACAGCTACCAAAAATCTATCTAATCCAAATGCCCTAAAAACAACAGAAGAAATTTTAGAAGAAGCTGAAAAATGGGATGCATTGTGTATATTCCCTCATGTAACAAACGATAAAGGATTCTTTAAAATCTCAAGTGGAGATAGAAAAACAAAAATTTATAAGCATAGATTAACTCAAATCTTTCAAATTCCAGTTTCAGGTAAAAGTGATCAAAGATATGAAAATATTGTACACGGCAAGGATCCTAATTATGGAAATAAATCTATTACTCTAATTACTTCAAGTGATGCGAAAAAGTTGGAAGATATAGGAAGAAATAATTTATGGATCAAGGCAGATCCTACATTTGAAGGACTGAAACAGATTATCTATGAGCCAGACGAGAGAGTATATATTGGAGAAGAACCGCCAAGAAAAATTGAAAGAAATAAGATTATAACATCACTCACAATATCAAAATCCAATAGATGGTTTAATGACAATTATATCATACCCATAAATGAAGAAATGGTAAGTGTGATTGGTGGAAAAGGAACTGGGAAAACCGCGATTTTAGATCTTATTGCTTATGCTACCAGAAGTTATAAATGTTATGAAAAGGATGAAATCAAATCTAAATCATTTCTGAAAAGGGCATATAGAGAGCTAAAAGGCACAAATGTAAAAGTTGAATGGGACAATGGAAATGTAGATGAAATAACTATTGGTGATAAATTAGAAGAGGCAACAGAAACTAAAGTAAGATATCTACCACAAGATTTTATTGATCAGTTATGTTCGGAGTTAGGAAAAAATGAAATTGAAGAACAAATTGAGAATGTGATTTTTCAGAAAATTCCCGAAGAAGATAAATCTGGTTTTGCGAATTTTAAGGATTATAAAAATGCTCAATTAAGAGTTATAAATGAAAATAAAAATAGAACCAAAGTAGAAATAGAGCAAATTAATTCAAAAATATATGAACTTAATGAATTAATTAAAACAAAATCTAACAAACTTGAAGAATTGAAGAAAATTGAGTCAGAGATAATAAAATTTGAGCAAGAAAAGAATAAAGTAGAGGAGAGTTTGACAATATCCAACGAACAAAGAAATTTAAAGACACTTAGCTTTCTTAATGAGAAAAAATCCAAATTGGAAACAGAGATTTCAACAATGAATAATGAATTAAGAAAAATAGAAGAAATTAGAAACAAAATAAATAACTTCGAAGAAGATGCAAAAAAGTTTACTCAGGAAATAAAGGACGAACTTCAAACAGCTGGAATTACTCAAAAGCATATAGAACAAATTAAAGTTATTTTGTATCCCGAAAATATTAAAGAGATACTTAGTTTAGGAGAAAATGAGATAAATATGGAAATTAGAGATAAGAAAAACAATTTATCTAATATTCTAAACGAAATTAATGAACTAAATAAAAAGATTAAAATTGAGAAATCAAAACTAGATAAAATTAATGAAATAAATAAATTACTGTCTGATTTAAAAAAGAAAAAGGAGGCTATAAATAGTGATATTAAGAAAATAGAGGAAGCAGAAAAAATATTGCCTGATTTAATGAATCAACGGGAGAATTTTTTTATTCATTACTTTGAATTGATTTTTGAAGAAAAAGAAAAATTGAGGCAAATATATTCTCCATTAGAAAGTTTTCTAAAAGAAAGTGGTGAAGAACAAGAAAAGCGTGAGAACAATGAAAGATTATTTGCATTTACGGTCAAATTTAATTTTGACACTGAGAGTATGGCAAGGGAGGGAGATAAATTAATTGACCATACAATAGAAGGTAGATTCCGGCGTAAAGAATGGCGAGTATTACACGAAGAGATAGAAGAATTAGAATTTTCTCTTAATTTAGAGAACAATACAATCTCCGAGCAGGATAAAGAAAATATAAAGATATTTGTGGAATCTGTTAAAAATCTATTCTCAAAAGATGAGAAAGAAAAACAATATGAAATAGCTAATCAATTACGCAGCGAATACAATGAACAATATTTTTTCGATTGGCTTTATTCCACAAAATACTACAGTATCAATTATTCAATCAAATTCAATGGAATAGATCTTGCTAATCTGTCTCCAGGGCTAAAAGGTGTGGCACTTCTAATTTTGTTCTTGGAGCTTGACGAAGAAGATAAAAGACCGATATTAATTGATCAGCCAGAGGAAAATCTCGATAATCGTTCTGTTTACAATACGTTGGTAAAGTATTTTAGGAAAGCGAAAAAGAGGAGACAGGTAATTATTGTTACTCATAATCCTAATCTTGTAGTAAATACTGACTCTGAGCAAATTATTGTTGCAAATTTTGATAAAACTGCGACAACACAGCCTTCAAAAATCTTCTATGTTTCTGGTTCACTTGAAAATACTTTTAAGGATGATGACGTAAGTAACCTTTTAGAAAAACAAGGTATCAGAGAACATATTTGCGAAATTTTGGAAGGCGGCAAAGTAGCATTTGAGAAAAGAGAAAAGAAATATGGATTTTAATGAAAACCTTCTGATAAAAATTCCAAAAGGATGGATACAGATTAGACTTGAAGATATTTTAGATTTCATCAAGGGCAAGAAACCCAAAAACCTCGGTCCTAAAGATGATAGTCGCAAAATTCCTTACATCAACATAGATGCTTTTGAGAACAAAGTATTTGAGCAATATACAGATGGTGATGGTTGTCCGCTGTGTAAAAAAGATGACATTTTGATCGTTTGGGATGGTGCCCGTTGTGGGCTGGTTGGTAGAGGAGTAGAAGGCGTTATTGGCTCTACATTAGCAAAATTAGTTTCTTACGAAATTGATAAATCATATTTATTTTATTTCTTACAGTCAAAATTTGATTATATCAATAAGCGACCTCGGGGTGTCGGTATTCCTCATGTTGAACCCGATATTTTTTGGAATATTGATTTTCCATTAGCTCCCCTCGCTGAGCAGCATCGCATAGTGGCGAAGATTGAGGAGTTGTTTACGAAGTTAGATGCAGGGGTTGAGGCGTTAAAAAAGGCAAAGGAGCAGATAAAGCGCTATCGCCAATCAGTGCTGAAGTATGCCTTTGAAGGAAAATTGACAGAAGAATGGAGAAAAATTCAAAATCCCCTCGTCCCCCCTTTAGAAAAGGGGGGTAAGGGAGGATTTGCCGATTTACCCAAATTGCCGGAAGCTTGGAGATGGACAAATGTTAATGATATTGCCGATAAAATTCATTACGGCTATACTGCAAGTGCTATTGAAAAACCGGTCGGACCTAAAATGTTGCGGATTACTGACATTCAGAACAATAAGGTTGATTGGAAAAGTGTTCCTTATTGTCAAATTGGGCCGGAAGAAAAACAGAAATATCTTTTGAATGAAGGCGATCTCGTATTTGCCAGAACCGGCGCTACGGTTGGCAAAAGTTATCTTGTCAAAGGAAATATACCAGAAGCAGTTTTTGCATCTTATCTTATTAGAGTTATCCTGAATAATCAGGTCGATCGAAATTATGTGTATTATTTCTTCCAATCCCATATATATTGGGTACAAATTCATAAGGGTCAGATTGGTATTGGTCAACCAAATGTAAATTCACAAAAATTGGCAAAGATTATTTTACCCCTCGCTCCGTTTGAAGAACAACAACAAATCGTTTCCGAGATTGAGCGCAGGTTTGCGGTGGCGGATGCGGTGGAGAAGGTGATTGATAATAGTCTCAAACAGGCAGAGCGTCTGCGTCAGAGCATCCTCAAGAAAGCATTTGAAGGGAAATTGGTACCGCAGGACCCCAACGATGAACCAGCGTCTGAATTGTTAAAAAGAATTAAAGAATCAAAAGAAAACATGCAAAGTCAAAAATCTAAAAATAAAGGGAAAAAATGACAGAGGCAGTAATAAGGAAGTACATCAAACAGGGTGAGGGTAAGAATGTAGAATTTAAGTCATCCCTTAACTCAATGCCATCTGATTTGTTTGAAACTGTCTGTGCTTTCTTAAACAGAAATGGCGGAATTGTTTTACTCGGAGTTGATGATAATGGGAAAATTCTTGGCATTGACCCAAATATATCTGAGAAAATAATTAATGACATCGTAACCACTTCTAACAATCCAAATAAATTAAACCCACCTTTTTTGCTTTTCCCGGGAAAAATACAGTTAAATGAGGGGTTGGTTATTTATATCCGGGTGCCTGAGAGTTCTCAAGTACATAAATGCGACGGCAAAATTTTTGACCGGAGCGAAGATGGTGATTTTGTTCTTACAAATACTCAACAAATTAGTGAATTATATATAAGAAAAAGCACTCACTATACAGAAGGAAAAATCTATCCAAAGGTTAAGTTTGAGGATTTTAATAAGGATTTGTTTCCTAAAGTAAGAAATCTTCTTGCTAATCGTTCACCATCACATCTCTGGTTATCATTGAGCAATGAAGAAATAATAAAAATTTCTGGATTAAAAAAGAAAGATTATATTACCGGCGAAGAAGGCTACACATTAGCCGCGATATTATTATTTGGCAAAGATGATGTTATACAGGATATTTTACCACATTACAAAATTGAGATGCTCGTCAGAATTAACAATTTAGAAAGATACGATGATAGATTACAGGTTATGACGAATTTAATTGATGCATACGATTTATTAATGAAGTTTATAGAAAAGCATCTGCCAGATAAATTTTTTATGGAAGGTGACCAAAGGGTAAGTTTGAGGGAAAGAATCTTTCGTGAAGTCATAGCAAATCTTATTATTCACAGGGAATATACAAATGCACATATAGCAACAATTTGTATTTTCAATGACCGAGTTGAATTGAAAAATGCTAATAAGCCTTATTATCATGGAAAAATAAATCCCAATAATTTCTCTCCAATACCCAAGAATCCTTTGATTTCAAAATTTTTTCTTCAACTTGGCAGAGTGGAAGAAATAGGTTCTGGTATTCTCAATGTTCAGAAATATTTAAAATTTTATTCACCTGACAAAGAAGCAGAATTCATTGATGATGATATTTTTATGACCACCATACCAATACCAATTATTGGTGAAATGGTTGTCGAAACTTTCGGGCACAAAACAATTGGTGATATTTTGATTTTAGTAAAAGATAAGAAAATGAAAAGAGATGCTGTGATTGATGCTTTAAGCGAGACTGTGAATGACGCTATAAATGTCACCATAAATGGCACTGTAAATGTCACCGTAAGCGACACTGTAAAAACAAGGTTAAAAGAAGAACTAATTTTTATCGTGCTCAGTGGCGAAGTTAATCTGTGGAATATAATAAAAAAATTTAGGATACATAGAAGAACAGCACTCAGAGATATGGCTTTACTAAAACAGTGTGGGCTTATTGAATTCAAAGGTGCACCAAAAATAGGCAAATATGTGATTACAGAGAAATTAAGAGAATTAAAAATTAAAAAGAAAGGAGGTTGACGATAATGCCTAATGAATCTGCATCAATAGTGCAAAGGCTTTGGAATTATTGCAATGTCCTGCGGGATGATGGCGTGAGTTATGGAGACTATGTTGAGCAATTGACTTATTTATTATTCTTGAAGATGGCGGATGAGCAGACAAAGCCACCATTTAATAAACCCTCGAGCATACCCAAAGGTCTGGATTGGCAAAGCCTTCTGGAAAAAGATGGCGAGGCGCTGGAAAAACAATATCGCCATATCCTTGAATCTCTGGCAAAAGAAAAAGGGTTGTTAGGTGTTATCTTTAGAAAAGCACAGAACAAAATTCAGGACCCGGCAAAATTGCGCCGTCTGATTATGCTAATAAATGACGAAACCTGGATAGGGCTTGATATTGATGTCAAAGGTGAAATATATGAAGGGCTTTTACAGAAGAATGCCGAAGATATTAAAGGTGGTGCGGGTCAATATTTTACACCCAGACCATTGATTAAGGCAATCGTTGCTGTTATCCGACCAGAGCCAGGTCAGACTATCTGCGACCCGGCCTGCGGCACTGGTGGTTTTTTCCTTGCGGCACACGATTATATTACAAAAAATCATAATCTTGATAAAGACCAGAAGAAATTTTTGAAATACAATACATTCAAAGGCAAAGACATTGTTGATGCTGTTGTGCGACTTTGTGTAATGAATTTGTATCTTCATGGCATTGGCGGGGAAGAGAGTCCAATCGAAGTGGGTGATTCGCTGATTTCTGACCCTGGAGAGCGGTTTGATATTGTGATGACCAATCCACCATTTGGTAAAAAGAGTAGTATCACAATTGTGAACGGTGAGGGAAAGGCAGACAAAGAGTCATTAACCTATGAACGACAGGACTTCTGGGCGACGACATCAAACAAACAATTGAATTTTTTACAACACTGCAAGACTCTGTTAAAAATCAATGGGAGGTGTGCTATCGTTGTGCCTGATAATGTCTTATTTGAAGGTGGTGCTGGAGAAACAATTCGTCGGAAATTGTTGCACGAATGTGATGTGCATACACTTTTGCGTTTGCCCACAGGTATTTTCTATGCCCAGGGAGTCAAGGCAAATGTCCTATTCTTTGACCGCAAACCCGCCAGTGAGAAACCCTGGACCGAAAAGTTGTGGATATATGATTTGCGAACCAACAAACATTTTACATTGAAAGAAAATCCGCTTCGGTTTGAAGATTTGCAGGATTTCATAAAATGCTACAATCCTGAAAATCGCCATAATCGGAAAGAGACCGAACGCTTCAAGGCATTCACCTACGATGAACTTATTCAGCGAGACAAAGTCAGTCTGGACATCTTCTGGCTCAAGGATGAAAGCCTTGAGGATATGGAAAACCTTCCCGACCCCGATACTATCGCCAAAGAAATATCCGAAAATCTTGAGGATGCATTGGAACAGTTCAGAAATATATATGATGACTTATTGAAATAGGCGGTTATAATGAGAAAGGCATTGGGGTTGAATCTTCTTTGAAAAGTATCAATAGTTAATTTAATGTCACCCACAGGTTATTTTTCTATTGCCCAGGAATCATTTGTAGTTATAATGTACCACTTATTTCTTCTAAATTTTGGATTCGCATTTTCGTCTGCCCCAAATAGTATTCTACAATTTTACAATTCCGGAATTATGGAGTAATTTAATATTAAAATACATTCAATATAAAATGATTAGGAGGCTAAATTCCAGAGGTCGCCGCAAGCGGACGAGTAATGGGTTTGAATATCCCTTGATTTTTTGATAATTATGAATAAAATTAGACAAGAAGGAGGTTGAATTGAAGAAGGCTTTTTGCTTTGTCTTAATTGCTTTATTTACATTTCCATTAATCCTTTTTGCAGGTGTGGAATGGGAGGCACAGACTTTAACAAAAACAAAGGATAAAGAGTCAAAAACGATTATAAGGGGTTATGCACAAAAAGGCAATGTGCGCGAGGAATTTGTGGAAGTGTCAGAAAAAGAAAACCCGTTGATGAAGGGTGGAATGTACTGGCTTTATCTAACAGATAAAAATGAGATATATATCGTTGACCCGGAGAATAAAGAATATTTTGTAATGAATGTAGATTCTATCGCCAGACTTATGGGTTCTATTAATAAATTTGTCAAATTTACCATTTCCAATCCAAAGATTGAAATCCAGGAACTTGGAACAGAAAATATTTTGGGTGTTGATTGTAAACATTTTAAAATTAATAGTTCCTATGATATGGAGACGAAGATAATGGTTATGAAGATGAAGACACACAATGAAGAATCAAGGGAATTGTGGACTACAACAAAACACCTTGAAGATATTTCGCTGAATTTCACTAAAAAATCTATTTCTACAGGGATTGCTGATCTTGATTCGTTGATACGAAAAGAAAAAGATTTATATGCTAACATAGGATTCGTTTTGAAATCCTTGGTTGTTTCAAAAACATTTGATGCCAAAGGAAAGATTGTTTCAGAAACGACAACCGAAACAGTGATAGAAAAATTAGTAGAAAAGAATTTGAGCGAGGAACTATTTAAAATTCCATCCGATTATAAAAAAGTTGAATTCAAAATTAATTTAGAAAACGAAGAATAATCAGATAACAAAATTTAAAGATGGAGGCAATATGAAAAAGTTATTGATTTTAACCTTATTGCCAATAGTTTGTATTTTCGCACAGAACGAATTACCCGTAAAAACATTCTTTGGGCTTCAGACCGGAATAAATCATTCAAATTTTGACCCGGATGATGGTGCAGGAAATTATTCAGGATTGGGATTCCAAATCGGGCTGGGCATGGGGATTGAATTCTCTCCGGTATTTGGTATCCAGATGACACCGACTTATAAAAAGACCGCATTTGATAGGACGGTATTAAATATTGAAATGGGTGCTGATTACAATAATTTTTATCTTCCCATTGTATTCCAGTTGAAAGCAGGAATGCTACCAGTTGCACCATATCTTGGTCTGGGTTTTGCAGGTAATTTTCAACTTGATGGAACCGCGTATATTGGTTCTATAAAAAACAGTATAGATGATCTTGAGAATGATTTTTTATTTCTCTTTTCTTTTGGGACCGATATTAAATTGACAAAGGCAAAGATCACCCCTGAATTTACATTTAATTACAATATTACCGCTGATGACCCGGATACCCAGAATCGTTCTGAAAGCAATTACGATTTTCATTTCTCATTAGGCATTTTCTACACTCCATAAATGTATGAATATGGCATAGATGTCGGTTCAGTAAGTATCAAGGTTGCCCAATTTTTTAACGGCAATCTTGTAAAAACCGACTACATAATTCATAAGGGCAATCCTTATAATACTCTATTTAAGATAATCAGCGATTTAAAAGAACCAGAAAAAATAGTTTTAACCGGCAGTGTTCCAAAGGTACTTGTTGAGAATCTGGGAGTTCTGAGGGTAAATGAGGTTGAGGCAATAGTTAGGGGTCTAAGGTTTTTATACGGAGATTTCAACTCCATAATTGAAATCGGCGGTATCAATTCAAAATTTATTACTTTAAACAAGGGACTTATGGATTTTTCGTCAAATTCGCTTTGCGCCGCAGGTGCAGGGATATTCCTTGATCAGCAAGCACAAAGATTATGTGTTCCAATTGATAAGTTTGGCGATATCGCACTCAATTCTAAAAGGCCGGCGCGTATCGCTGGAAGATGTTCGGTTTTTGCCAAGAGCGATATGATTCACCTTCAGCAGATAGGAACTCCGATTGAAGACCTGGTCGCCGGATTATGTTATGCCCTGGCAAGGAATTTTAAGAGTGCAATTATAAAAGGAAGAGAAGTTTTGAGTCCTGTAGCATTCATTGGTGGTGTTGCCGGGAATAAAGGAATGGGTGCGGCATTGAAGGATGTTTTGAAAATAAATGATAGTGATTTAATCATTCCTGAACATCATAAAACAATCGGGGCAATTGGTGCAGTGTTAATTGCAAGAGAGTCTGACTGGAAGTTAAGATTAAAAGGGATTGAAAATTTTAAAAAATGGCTAAATCAACCCGAGCATATCCATCGTCTCCCGCCTTTAAATGGTAGAAAAGAGTGGCGGCCGTGTATTTTAGTTAATCCACCTAAGGAAAAGACTTCAGGATATTTGGGTGTTGATGTTGGCTCAATATCAACAAACCTTGTTATCATAGACAAAAATGGGAATGTTCTTGCCCGAAAATATCTGTGGACAAAAGGCAGACCCATTGATATGGTGATAAAAGGACTTGCTGAACTCAACTCGGAGATTGGCGACAAGATAGAAATCATCGGTGTGGGCACGACTGGCTCGGGCAGGTATCTTATTGGTGAACTAATTGGTGCGGATGTAATAAAAAATGAAATCTCTGCCCAGGCAAGGGCAGCAATTGAAATAGTTCCTGATGTTGATACGATATTCGAGATCGGTGGCCAGGACTCAAAATATATCAGCATTGAAAATAAAACAATCGTAGATTTTGAAATGAATAAAGTATGTGCTGCAGGAACCGGGTCTTTTCTTGAAGAACAGACACAGGTTCTCGGTGTGAGACTTGAAGAATTTGGAGACCGCGCACTTGAGGCAAAGTCTCCAATAAATCTTGGTGAAAGATGCACCGTATTTATCGGTTCCGAAGTCATTCATTATCAAAACAATCTCGCGGAAAGAGAAAATCTACTTGCCGGACTTGGCTATTCAACAGTATTCAATTATTTGAATCGCGTGGTGGGGAGTAAAAAGATTGGTGAACATATTGCATTCCAGGGTGGTGTAGCGGCAAACAAAGCGGTTGTTTCGGCATTTGAAGAGGTATTAAATAAAAAAATAACTGTGCCGCCAAATCATGATGTAACGGGTGCGATAGGGATTGCCTTGCTCGTCAGGGATAGCGGTATTCAGAAGACAAAATTCAAGGGTTTTGATTTAGCAAAAAAATCTTACAAAACTGATTCATTTGTTTGTAAACATTGTAGCAATGAGTGTGAGATTAATCGGATTAAGATTGAGGGTGAAAAACCCCTTTTCTATGGCGGAAGGTGTGAAAGATATGAGGAACGTGAGAAGGTTGAGGATAAAAATCTCCCCGACCTTTTTAAAGTGCGCAATGAAATATTTTTTAAAACCGAAGATATAGAGGGTATTGAGATTGGTATACCACGGGCACTTATCTTTTATGAACTTTTCCCATTCTTCTACAGATTTTTGGTAGAACTCGGGTTCAAACCAGTTTTATCAGAAGAAACAAACCGCAGCATAATTGATGCGGGAACCGCCCTTACAATTGCTGATACCTGTTTTCCAGTTAAGGCTTGCCTTGGACATATTGATAGTCTGATCAAAAAGGGTATAAGAAAATTCTTCATTCCAAGTGTTATTACAATGAGACCCAATAGTGAGAACTTCACAAGAAGTTTTGTATGTCCTTATGTCCAGTCACTTCCGTATCAGGCGAAGGCAATCTTTGGAGATAAGATTGAGGTATATGCACCGCCGATATATTTTGATCGTGGGAAAAAGGTGGTTGAAAAAGGGCTCTTTGAATTTGCCAAGCAATTTGGAAAAGATAGAAGGGCGGTTAGCGAGGCAATCAAAAAGGCTTTTGATTATCAAAACCAGGTGCAGAAAGAAATAACCCAGAAGGTTCAAAAGGTGATAGAAGACTACAAAGGAATAATCCTTTTGATCTGCTCAAGACCCTATAATGGTTATGACGAAGGTCTTAATCTAAAATTGATACAAAAAGTTCGCAGTCTTGGGATACTGCCTATACCACTGGATTTCATTGAACTTGATTATGATTTTCTCAGTGAAGATTTTTATAATATGTACTGGCATTACGGACAGAAAATTTTGGGTGCAACTAAATTTATTGCGGAAAAAGATAATGTATATGCAGTATATCTATCAAATTTTGCCTGCGGACCAGATTCATTTTTGATAAACTTTTTGAAAGAGAAAATAAATCGCAAGCCTATGCTCGTCTTAGAACTTGATGAGCATTCAGGAGATGCGGGATTTATCACAAGGCTGGAGGCTTTTGTTGATAGTATAAAGAATATGAAACAGAAGGTTGAACCAGCAAAGATAAAAGCGACAAGTTTGCTGAAAAAAGAGCGAAAAGTCTTTATCCCTTATATGTGCGATGGGGCTCAAATTCTCTGTAGTGGAATGAGATTTGCTGGTATTGATGCTGAGGTAATGGATCCACCGGATGAAGAGTCAGTTATGCTGGGAAGAAAGTTTACAAGCGGAAGGGAGTGTCTGCCGGCGATAATAACTGCGGGTGATATGTTGAAAAAGATAAAGGCTTCTGATTTTATTCCAGATGAAGCATCTTTTCTTATGGCACAGGGCTCTGGACCATGCCGGTTCGGGCAATACTACAAACTTCATAGAATAATTCTTGATAAATTAGGACTTAATAATGTTACAATTTATGCACCAAATCAAGGACCGAGCCTTTTTGATGACCTCGGTCCAATGGGTCTGAAATTTTTATTGCTTACCTGGGACGGGATTTGTGCGGTTGATGGGCTTGAGGCAAAGGTGCGAAGAATCAGGCCGTATGAATTAAACAGAGGTGAGGCCGATAGAATCTATAATGAAGTCTTAAAAGCAATCTGCAAAGAAATAGAAAAAGGTAAAAATATAACCCCGATTCTAAAAAATGCCCGTATTACATTTGATAAAATAAAAATTGATAAAATACCGAAACCTAAAATTGGAATCGTAGGTGAAATCTATATCCGCTCCCAGAAATTCAGCAATGGATTTTTAGAAAGAAAACTTGAGTCAATGGGTTGTGAGGTATCGTTACCGTCAATTGCGGAATGGTTCTTTTATACGAATTTTACAAGAATAAGAAATTGTCTGTGGTTCAAACAATTCCGCAGGGCAATCTTTACCGAGATTTTTAACTATTATATGGAATGGCGGCAGAAATTTATCTATAAAATTCTCGGACTTGAACCAGAGCCCGAAGTTAAAAAGATATTGCGATTGGCAGAAAAATATATTCATCCCTCATTTGAAGGAGAGGCGATTTTAAGTGTTGGGAAAACAATAGAATTTATGAAAGAAAATTTTTCTGGCGTAATAAATGTAATGCCGTTTACCTGTATGCCGGGGAATATAGTGACGACGGTTTATAAAGGCATCAAAGACGATTATCCTGAATTTCCTTTGCTCAGTTTGTCTTTTGATGGTGTGGCAAATACCATTGATGAGATAAGGCTTGAGACCTTCGTTGAGCAGGCAAAGAAATTTGCTTTTTCAAAAAAATTTTTAGTCAATAAAATCAAAAAGGGAGGTTTATTATGAGTGAAGAGAGGAAGACCGAATACTATCTATGTCCATTTGCAGATTCAGGAAAACCAAGGTTATGCCCAGCCAAGCATGTAAATGCAGGCTGGAAATGCCCTTTGGAAAGGGCGGGTGAATGTTCAATATGGCGTTTGGTTGAAACCCTGGAGAAGGCAAAGGTAGGATTTTAACAAACAAGAAATTTTATGAAATGCCCACAATGTGGGAACGAAAATCCCACCACAAATAAATTTTGTGGAGAATGTGGTTTTAATCTACTCTCTTATACGACGGTAGAGAGAATTGAACTACTTAAAAAATCAATCCCCGAAAGTCTCGTAAGAAAGATTATCAGTACAAAAGATACTGCAGTAAAAGAACGCAGAAATGTTACTGTTATTTTTGCCGACATTTCTGGATTTACAAGTATTTCGGAGAAACTTGACCCTGAAGAATTAACTTTATTAATGAATAAATGTTTCCAAAAATTGGGTATGATGGTTTATCGTTATGAAGGGATCATAGATAAATTCATCGGTGATTGTATAATGGCAATATTCGGTGCACCGGTATCACACGAAGATGACCCAGAGCGGGCAATACTTTCAGGTCTTGATATGCAGAATGCCCTTGAGGAAATCAATAAAGAAATAGGAGAGGGTATTAAAAAGCTGGAAATACATATTGGAATAAATACCGGTGAAGTCATTGCGGGCAGGATTGGTTCAGATCTTCAAATGGAATATACAGTTATGGGTGATACAGTAAATGTCGCACAACGTCTGAAGGATATTGCTACGCCCGGAACGATACTTGTTGGTCCTGAAACATATCAGCGAACAAAACATGCCTTTGATTTTATCAAAATGGAGCCCATACATTTGAAGGGGAAAGAGGAACTTGTTATACCGTATGAAGTTATAGGTAAAAAGTGGGGCTCTGAATATGGCCTCGGTTCATTCCATTCAAACCTTGTGGGCAGGGAACAGGAGATTGAAAAACTTAAATCCGCAATAGAAAAGATAAAAGAAAAATCACACATATTTTTCATCAATGGTGAAATAGGAGTAGGAAAATCACGCCTCCTTTACGAATTTAAAAAATTTATCGGTATCTCAAATCCTGAAATAGTGATATTTGAGGGCAGGGGTATTTCTTATGAGAGCCTTATTCCTTATAAGGCATTTGCTGATTGTTTGCGCTGGAATTTTATACCTGTCAATCTAAATGATAGTAAAGAAATCAAAGAATTAGTCGCCAATAAATTGAAATCAATTCTGAACAGTGAGTTTGATGAATCGGCACCTTACATATTCAAACTATTAAATATGGAACTAACAGATGAAGAAAAACAAAAGGTTGATTATCTTGATGCACATTCATTACAACTTCAGATACATCTTGCGGTTTCAACCCTTTTTGAAAAAATTTGTTCAAAAAGTCCACTCTGCCTATTAATAGACGATCTCCAGTGGCTTGATTCAGGTTCTTTGGAGATAATAAATTTCCTACTTCCAATTTTAAAAAACAACAAAACTTTATTTTGTTTCAGTTGCAGGGCGGGTGAACAGAAAAGTATTGAGAATTTTCTGAAAAATGTATTCCAGGAATACGCTGATTTTGTTGAAGAAATAAAATTGAGTAATCTTTCTTTTGAAAGCAGTATATCCCTGATAAATAATCTCTTAAGTGAAGGAATTGATGAGAATTTTAAAATCAGTATTTATGAAAGGACAAAAGGCAATCCGTTCTTTATTGAAGAAATCTGCAGACAGGTTATTGAAACTGGGGCTTTAAAAGGAGAAACTGACCTGCAAAAAATGGAATTGCCGGGTTCAATTGAGGCAGTCGTTACTGCCCGGTGTGATGGATTGAGTAAAGAGGCACGATACCTGTTGAAACTCTCTTCAATAATTGGCAGGTCATTTCCAAAACTATTGATTGAAGAGATAGTGAAAGAAAAGGAAATACTCAAACACCTTGAAGAACTTGAAGTTGCTGATATAATTACCAGTGCCATACGTGAGAAAGGTATATATTACACATTTCGCCACCCTATGTTTCAGGAAGTCACATACCATAGCATTTTAAAAAGTGAGAGAGCGATTTATCACAAAGTAATTGCCGAGACAATTGAACAACAATTTTTAACAATGCTGGAAGGCTGTAACAGTCTGCTTGCACACCACTTCTATGAATGCGGTGAATATGATAAAGCATCCAGTTATGCGCTGAAGGCAGGGGATGAATCAGCAAGAATTTATGCCAATGATGAGGCAATAAAGCAATACCAGCTTGCAGTCTCAATCGCAACCAATCATAATAAAAAAGCCGAGGCACTGGAAAAACTTGCTGATGTATTATTTATGAAGTATGGTGGGAAATCTGATGCTTTAAAATTCTATGAGCAGGCAAAAGGCATTACGAAAGATAGGTTAAAGCATGCGGAGATTGATGGAAAGATTGCTAATGTTCTGCGACAGGCCGGAGATATTGATAAAAGCATTGAAATTATGAGAGCGGCGATAAAAGAGATTGAAGATATGGATTCAGACATTCTTGCTCAATTAGCGTACCAGATTGCAGATGCACTCTTAGAGTCAAAATCAGAGACAAAACAGGCAGAAGAGTATGCTGAAAAGGGAATTGCGGTGGCGGAAAGATTGAATGATTATGAATCAATAATTGCAGGTATGAGGATGAAGGCACAGATTCTGTGGCGTAAGGGAGATATTGATAGGGCATTAGAGATACTATTGTCAAATGAAAAAAAACTTAAAAATTTAGAAAATCCCCAGATCCAGGCATCTTATTATATTTTAACGGCAGCGGTATTTCGTAATGCCGGAAACCTCAAAAAGGCAATTGAATACTGCACACGCTCTAATGAAATAAGCCAAAAGATTGGAAATCAAAGATTTCTTGCCCTTGGATTTAATAATCTTGGGATATACTATGAGTTGAGCGGTGAAATTAAAAAAGGACTTGAGTATTACGAAAAGAGTCTGGCAATCCGTTCAAGGATTGGTGACAAAAGGGGTGAGTCTATAGGTTACTTCAATCTTGGTGCATTAAAAGGCAGGATTGGAGAATTAGAAAATGCGATAGAGTATTATGAAAAAGGACTGGCAATAGCCCGTGAAATTAAAGATATTAGAGTAATGTTTAATTCCATACTTGCGATTGCTGATGTATTTCTTGAATTTGATCAACCAGAAAAATTTAAAGAATATATTAATGAGGCGGAGAGTATCTTTAAGGAGAGAAAAGAAGAATGGATGGAAGCGGACCTCTTAGGCCACTATGCCGAATATTATATAAACTTGAAGGATTATAAAATGGCAAAGGATTTAATTCTAAATACACTCAAATTATCTATTATTCATACTAATATTGAATTGCGCGCCAAGACTTATGCAATCCTTGCGCAAATCTGTTTTGAAGAAAGAGACCCAAAGGCTATAGAATATGCTATGGAGAGTCTAAAAATTACCCAATCTTCAAGTGATCGCCGGGATGAAATTAAATCATTGATAATTCTCGGAAGGGCGCAGATAATTATTGCCAATGACTTGACAAATGGAATAAAAAATATAAAAAAGGCAATTGCGCTTGCCGCAGAGACCGGGCTTTTGCGTTATCAAGCAGAAGGCCTATTTTCGCTTGCAGAGGCAATGATTTTAGAAAACAAAAACCAGAGTGCAATAAACTACCTTTTACAGGCAAAGGGCATATATTCTGACCTAAGGAACAGTAAGAAAATACAAGAGGTTGAAGATTTTATAAAGAAAATTTCTGCTTGATTATTTAGGTCTGTTAGTCAAAAGAGGCACACCAGTTTCGGTTATAACAAAATATACAGGTTTTGGTGCGTAACCCCCGTACCTTGAGATTATATAATCAACATAGGCAATCGTTTCCGGGATTGGGGGTACCCTTTTTAGTCGTTTTACCAGACTTGGACCGGCATGGTATGCAGCAAGGGTAAGTTCTAAATCCCCATTAAACATATCAAATAAGGAACGTAAAAACTTTATTCCGCCTTCAATATTCTGTGCCGGGTCAAAGGGATTTTTTACTCCGAGGCGACGGGCAGTCTCAGGCATCAATTGCATCAATCCAATTGCCCCACTCCTTGAAACTGCCCTGGGATTGAATTGTGATTCTTTTTGGATTATTAATTTAACAAGAAAAGGATCAATATTATAGAGGCGCGAGTAATGATTTATGAATACTTCGTAATCTTCTATAACTGAATTAGTTATTGATTCTTCAATGTTTGTTTGTGGCAGGTTTGTAATAAGGGCATTTTCAGATTGGTTATAGATATTTATCTGACAGAATAACAGAAAAGAAAACATAATAAATTTTACATAAAATAAATGTTCTGTCAATAAGGAATTAAGTCCGTTTACGGTTTAAAACAACCTTGATTATATCAATATTTTGGTTATATTAAGATTATGAAAATAGATCTTAGAAATAATATCATTCTTGTCACCGGTGCAACGGGTGGCATCGGTTCGGCAATAGTAAGATTGCTCGGTGAATATGGTGCGACAATCGCGATTCACTATTATAGTGATAGAAAAAAAGCAAATCAACTTGCCAGAGAGATTGGCAACAATTCAAAAATATTCTTTGCAGACCTTGCAAAACCTGAAGAATGTGCTTCTTTAATTAACAAAGTTGTTAAAGAGTATAAAAGGCTTGATGCCATTGTCAATAATGCCGGGATATATGAATCATCACCAATTAGTAGAAAAATATTAAGATGGTTAAAGGATTGGAATAGGACTATAAATATAAATCTTACATCGGTTGCGGTTTTGTGCAGAGAGGCGGTGAGGTATTTTCAAAAAATTGGTGGTGGCAGGATAATAAATATAGCCTCACGCGCGGCATTTAGGGGTGAAGATAAAGACCACTGGGCTTACGGTGCTGCGAAAGGCGGAATAGTTACATTGAGTAGAACAATTGCCAAAGAATATGGGAAGGATAATATTAAATGTTTTGTTGTTGCCCCGGGTTTTGTAAAGACCCGGATGATAGATGATTACATAAAAAAATTTGGTGTCAAAAGTATTATTAAAAATCTTGCCTTAAATGAGTTGACAACACCAGAAGATGTAGCACCTGCGGTATTGTTCCTTGCAAGTGGATTGATGGACCATGCCACAGGATGTACAATAGATATCAATGCCGGAAGTTATATGAGATAAATAGTTGGGTTGTTTTTTAGATAAAAGAAATTCAAAGGTCAACACTTTGCAGACAGCCTGGAAAAAGTTGACTTTTGAAATTGAGTTTATAAAACTTTTGACAATCTCAGACTCTCAATAAAAATAACTATAACAATTTAAAAGCGAAAAATTTAACTTGACATACAATAAAATTGGATTAAAATTATACACGGAGGTCTGATGAAGAAGACAGCGACTTTAAGAGAATTTTCTTATCAGCCAGTAAGGGCACCCAGGGGTCCAAAATTGATATGCAAATCCTGGCAACAGGAAGGTGCCTTGAGAATGCTACAGAATAACCTTGACCCCGATGTTGCCGAGAAACCTGAAGAATTGATTGTTTATGGTGGAAGTGGTAAGGCGGCAAGAAATTGGGAATGCTACAAAAAGATTGTAGAATCGCTCAAATCATTGGAAAATGACGAAACCCTACTGATACAATCAGGAAAGCCGGTTGGGATCTTTAAAACATTTGAATATGCACCAAGGGTGTTGATTGCAAATTCTTTATTGGTACCTGCCTGGGCAAACTGGGATTATTTTAGAAAACTGGAGATGCTCGGTCTGATAATGTATGGACAGATGACTGCGGGAAGCTGGATATACATTGGAACCCAGGGGATCATTCAGGGGACCTATGAAACCTTTGCTGCCTGTGCAAAAAAACATTTTGGTGGAACATTAAAAGGCAAATGGGTTTTGACCGGTGGTATGGGTGGAATGAGTGGTGCTCAGCCCCTTGCCGTCACAATGAATGAAGGGGTGATACTTGATATTGAGGTTGACCCCAAAAGGATTGAGCGCAGGGTAAAACAGGGTTTTTGTGATATGATTGTTTATGACCTTGATGAGGCACTGAAACTGGTATTTGAAGCAGTTGAAAAGAAAATTCCACGCTCAATCGGTCTCGTGGGAAATTGTGCAGATATTGAACCAGAACTTGTAAAAAGAAATATCATTCCTGATGTCCTGACTGACCAAACTTCTGCCCATGATGAATTAAATGGATATGTGCCCGGTGGTATGAGTCTTGATGAGGCACTTGCGCTTCGTAGTAGAAATCCTGATGAGTATAAAAAGAGGGCTCTTGAATCAATTGCAAGGCAGATGGAGGCGATGCTGGAAATGCAGAAAAGAGGAGCGATTGCCTTTGATTACGGAAATAATATTCGTGGCCAGGCAAAAAGGGCAGGAGTTGAAGATCCGTTCAAAATTCCCGGATTTGTACCTGAATATATAAGACCACTATTCTGTGAAGGGAAAGGTCCTTTTCGCTGGGCGGCGCTCTCTGGTGAAAAAGAAGATATCTATCTGCTTGATAGTGAAGTATTGAAGATGTTTGGTGATAATCCTTCAATTCGCAGGTGGATTGAACTTGCCCAGAAGAAGATTCCATTCCAGGGATTACCAGCAAGAATCATGTGGCTCGGCTATGGAGAAAGGGATAAATTTGGTCTGAGAATAAATCAACTCGTCCGCGAAGGTAAATTAAAGGCACCGATTGTTATTGGACGGGACCACCTTGATTGTGGTTCGGTTGCTTCACCATATCGGGAGACCGAAGGTATGATTGATGGTTCAGATGCTATCGCAGATTGGCCCATTCTTAATGCGCTTTTGAATACTGCTTCAGGTGCATCGTGGGTTTCGGTTCACCATGGTGGAGGTGTGGGAATTGGTTATTCAATCCATGCCGGACAGGTTTTAGTCTGCGATGGGACAGGAATGATGGATAAAAGGATTGAGAAGGTATTGACCAATGATCCGGGCATTGGTGTGGCAAGACACTACGATGCAGGATATAAAGAGGCGATTGAATTTGCAAAAAAATATAAGATGAAGATACCAATGGAAAAATAATGAAAAATTTCAAATGCCAAATGTCAAATTTCAAATTGATTTTTTGTTTTATGTTGATATCTTTTAATCTTTTTTTCATAGGTTGTTCTCATCAGAATAACCAAATTACGATCGTATATGATGCAATGCCTGCAAGTTTTGACCCCCACTTGAGGAGAGAAATCGTCACAATTTCAATACTGAGCAACATATATGAAGCACTCGTAACGGCTGACGCGAATATGAAGATAATCCCCGGTATCGCTGAATACTGGGAAAAACTTGATTCCCTTACCTGGCGTTTTTATTTAAGAAATAATGTTAGATTCCATAATAATAAGAAATTAAACTCAGTAGATGTTATATATTCAATATACCGACCTTTTAATCTTACAGGTTCACAATATACCGCACTCAAGGGTTATGTGGACACTATAATTCCTGAAGATACAAACAAAATTTTGGTTCAGCTAAAAATCCCCAATCCTTTTTTATTATATGACCTTGCAAATATCTTTATCATTCCTGAAAATTTTGACCCATCGGATAGAAGATTCTGTGGAACCGGTCCCTACAAGGTTAAGAATTTATGCAAAGATAAGATTGAACTGGTAAAATTCAATAATTACTGGAATAACAGAATTGATTTTGAGCGTGCTACAATAATTTTTGTCCCGGAAGTGGAAAAAAGAATTGCATTATTGAAGGAAGAAAAGGCTGATATAATAACATTTATTCCATTAACACATTTAGAACAGATCTCAAATGCGGGAAGGATAATTGCAACATCTGGTGTTGCGGTTAGATACATAGAAATGGATTTGAGTAAATTTCCATTTAATAGACCCGAATTTCGTCAGGCACTTAATCTTGGTATAAATAGGCAATTCCTTGCGGAAAATGTTTATCAGAATTTTGCTGTTCCTGCAAACCAGTTTATAAGTCAGGGGTTATTTGGTTTTGATTATAATCTACCACAATTTATCTATAATCCCGATAGTGCAAGGAAGTTGTTAAAAAAGATTGATGAACTCCCGGTGATTGACTTTGATTTTGCAGAATCCCGCGCCTTTATTGCAAAACCAATCATTGAAGATCTAAAAAAACTTGGCATTAAGATAAATGCCCATTCGCTCACTGTGGATAAATACTGGGAAAAGATTCATAACAAAGAGTCTTCCTTTTATCTTATTGGAAGCATTCCCCTTTCTAATGAAGGGGTGAGCATATTGCGCAGTTCTTTTCATACTAAAGACCTCAAAAAAGGCTTCGGTACTTTAAACAATGGTAATTATTCAAACCGAGAATTGGACCTTATAATTGAGAAAATGATTCGCATCTCTGATTTACGCACCTGTGCAAAACTCATCAATGATGCTCAGAAGATTTTAATAAAAGACCTGCCAAAAATTCCGGTGGTCTGGGAAAAGGAGATATATGGTGTTTCAGAAAAAATAGATTGGAATCCAAGGTTGGATGAGTTGATAATCATAAAAGAGATAAAATTGAAAAAATGATTGAACTTATCAAAAAAATATCATTATTCTTTTGTCTATTTTATATCTCATTTTTTGTCTTCTGCCAAAAGAAAATACATACCGTTACTATTTTATATGACCATCCACCAAGGACACTTGACCCGCACCTGCGTAACGAAATTGTAACAATTTCTATCCTTTCTAATATTTATGAGGCACTCGTTGACTATACACCAGATTTAAGAATAACTCCCTGTCTTGCCAAAAATTGGTATCAAAGCGATAGTTTAACCTGGATATTTGACTTACGAGAAAATGTATTCTTCCATAATGGAAAAGAAATGAAGGCTCAGGATGTTGTATATTCATTATACCGACCGATTCGTGAAAAAGAGAGCGAAAGATCAGGGCTTGTTAGAGTAATTGATACGATATATGCTATAAATTCTTATCGGATTGTAATAAAGACAAAATTTCCCTATTATTCTCTTTTAAATGAACTTGATTTGCTATATATCGTTCCCAGTGGCTATAATAATTTTTCAAATCCGGTGGGCACCGGTCCGTACAGGAATTTTCTTATTTCAGAAGATTCTATCATTTGTGATTTATATCAAAATTATTGGGGGAAAAAACCGATGATTGTAAAGGGCGTATTTAAATTTATCCCTGAATTAGAAGAGCGGATAAAGTTGCTTAAAAGTTCTGAATCCTGTATTATTTATGGTGTGCCCGTAGATTTATACTATAAACTGAAAGATAGTATAAAAATGGAAATTATAGCTAATGTAGCAACAAGGTATCTTCAATTTAATTTAAAAAAGCACCCTTTTGATAATAAAGATTTCCGTAGGGCATTGTCAATGGCAATAAATAGGCAGGAGATTGATAATGAGTTATATTATGGACTTGCTGAACCTGCGAATCAATTCGTTCCCAAGGGGTTGATTGGCTATTGCCCTGATTTACCTCCACTGGAATATAATCCTGATAGTGCAGGGTTACTGATTAAAAAATTTAATAAGATAAAAATAAATCTTTACTATGGTAAGCCACTTCAAAGGTTGGGGAATAAAATTGCCTGTTATCTTTGTGCTGCAGGTATAGAAGTAAATGAAAACCCCCTTGAGATTGGTGAATTCTGGAGTGGTGTTGAAAAAAGAAAATTTGATTTGTATTTGATTTCTTCTCTGGCAACAAATTTGGATGGGCTTGCTGGAATACTCTTAACTTTTTTATATACATATAATCCTGATAAGAAGACCGGCTTGATGAATCGTTCAGGTTTTTCCAACCCCACAATTGATAGTCTAATTGACTTTGCTTTCAAAATTGAGGACCCTGAGCAAAGACTGAGTCTTATTAAAGATATACAAATGCTCCTATTGAAGGATATGCCGATTGTTCCAATAGTATGGGAACCGAGGATATACGGTATTTCAAAGAATATTAAATTCAAACCCAGAATTGATCAAACAATACGATTGAAAGAAATAAAATTTAGCAGATGAAATTTTCATTTAAAACTAAATTGATATTTATTATATCCTGTATAATTATAGTAATCTTCAGTATAATGGGGATATTTATGGCATCATCACGGGTAAGGGAGTTGCAGACCGAAATTGTTACCGGTGCAGAAGTCTTTGTCAGATTATCAAACGATAAAATTGGTGAGGCATTTTTACGCTATTTTAAAAATGCATTTTTTAAATTCCGTTCAATTGTCATAAGTCAGAAGGATTTGAATCACGATCTAAAAAATATACAGGTCGTTGATCTTTCGGGTAGAATCCTATACGATATGGAATTATATGAAAAAGGTTTTTTCTATCCATCAGATAATAAATATACTGAAGATAAATTTGTTCTTGATAATACAAAGAAGATGGAGATAAATATCCATACTGATGATCAAGTATGCATTGTTGCCCCATATATAGATGAATACGGTGTGCATAATTATTCTGTTGTTTATCATTTCTCGCGTGCACGATTGAAGAAAGAATTATCCGCAGTTATAATAAATAGTGTATTGATGGGGGTATCAACAATAATTTTGAGTATAATACTTTCAATAATTGCTTCTAATAGAATCACCGGTCATTTAAAAGTATTAACCAATGCGGCAAGAGAGATTGCCCAAGGTGATTTCAATCAATTCATTAAAATAAAAACCGGTGATGAATTTGAAGACCTTGCAAATGCATTTAATTTTATGACTGAAAAGATAAGGGATAATATAAGAGAATTAAATGGCCTGGTTGAAGAATTGAAAAAGAGGGATATGCAGAAAACCCAGTTTATCGCTAATATCTCACATGAACTTAGAACGCCCCTCACCGCCTCAATCGGGTATGTAGATTATATAGAGAAAGAAAAAATGGGTCCTCTAAACCAGGACCAAAAACATAGTCTTGAGATAATTCACAGAAATTTAGAACGACTAAACAAAGAAATTCATTCCTTGCTTTTAGTATCAAAATATACCCTTGAAGGAGTCAAGTTAAAACCCGAGGAGTTTGATATCTCGGAACTAATAGAAAATGTTATAAAAAATTTTTTGCCCGAGATTAAATTGAGAGGACTTACTATACAAAAATCATTGACTACAACAACCTTTTTCGGTGATAAGGAAAATATAAGGACTGTGGTTGAAAATTTAATAAACAACAGTATAAAATTTTCAAATCGGGAAACAGAAATAAAAATAGTTACTGATGTAGAGAATAGAGAAGGGCAAGAATATTATAGATTTAAAATTTCAAATTATGGTGCAACGATCCCTCCAGATCAGGTCGGAAAAATTTTTGAACCCTTTTATCAGGTCGATGCTACAACTTCAAGAAAATATGGGGGGATTGGTTTGGGTTTATCCATTGCTCAAAATATAATTGAAGCCCATCAAGGCAAAATATGGGCAGAGAGCAAAGATGGATTGACAACTTTTTATTTTATAATACCCAGGGGAGGGTAGAATGAACAAAAACATTTTGGTCATTGATGATGAAGACGACATCCTTGATTTTGTGGAAAGGGTGTTGAAGGATGTGGGTTACAATGTCTATAGGGCGAAGGATGCCAAGCAGGGTTTTGCATTACTCCAGACCGAAAAAATTGATCTTATTCTACTTGACATTATGCTTCCCGAGATAGATGGTTGGGGCGTAATGCAAATGTTGAAGTCAGATGAAAAATTAAAAAAGATACCGGTTGCAATGCTAACTGCAAGAGTGGATGCCTATGATAAGATCATTGGATTAAAAGAAGGTGCGGTTGATTATATTTGTAAACCGTTCACAGCCGACGAGTTACTTAAGAGGATTAACGACATTTTTCTTTATATTGAAAGAAATAATCTATGAATAACGAAATAGAAAAGGTTCAATCTGAATTGTATAAATATCGCGTTAATCTTTATGATCGCGCAAGTGGTCTGCCAACAGTCTATGGGGTATTGGAGGACTTGAGAAGGATTATTGAACAGGAGAAGATAATTGGAGTATTGTATCTTTCGATAGGTGATCAAGAGAGGATTGAACCTGTGTTTGGATGGGAGGTTTATGACGAACTCATAAAACTTTTTACAATATGTGTAATGGGAGAAATTGGCAAACTAATTCCCCGTTCAGCATTGATCGCCATTTCTTCAATAATGGGTGATGGTTTTTTTATCTTTTTGACCAAAAATTCATCCGGTGGATTGGTTGATAAAGCGTATTTAAATGTTCTCTCTGAACAATTCAAAGACAGGGTTGAAAGAATAAAACATGAATTTCAACATAAGGAGGTAATAGAAAGGATTGATTTGCATACAAGTTATCAAATCATAAGGCTTGACCCAATGGTTAGAACCGAGAGACTTCTTTATCATGCGATTGAGGATTTAAAATATGCCGCCCATTATCCCGATAAATTGAAAGAAAAAGAACTTTACTCGGAATTAATGAAGATGCTGGATAATAAGGCAATCTATACGGTTTATCAACCTATATTTAACTTAAGAGATGGAACAATCTATGGTTATGAGGCACTCAGTCGTGGGCCAAAAGATTCTTTCTTTGAAGACCCTGATACCATATTTACATTTGCGGCAAGGTATGAATTACTACCAAAGATTGAAGAATTGTGTCTCTATAATGCAATAAGGGAGGCATCCAAACTTAATTCTAATTCATTAATATTTTTGAATATTACTCCGGACCAGATACCGAGATTGCTTGATAACCATTTTGTTGATTTTCTTTCTGAATGTAGAGTTAAAGATAATCGTGTCGTCATTGAGATCACTGAGAAATTTGCTATTCCCCACTATGGTGTCTATCAGGAGATACTGGTCAGGACAAAAGGCAGGGGATTAAAGATCGCCCTTGATGATGTAGGTGTGGGGTATTCAACGCTGGAAAGGATTAGCGAGATAGGACCTGATTATTTGAAATACGACCGTACCCTCGTAAGGGATATTGATAAAAATCTCATTCGCCAGGAATTGATAAAATCATTTGTAAATTTTGCTAATCGTATTAATTCTACAATAATTGCTGAAGGGATAGAAAACGAAAATGAATTACAATTTTTGAAAAACCTTGGAATTAAATATGGACAGGGATTTTATCTTTGCAGACCAAAACCGGTGAATGAACTAAATAAAATAAAGTTATAAAAAAGGAATTTTTTTTAAGAAAATTTGTAATTAATTATAGATAAGGAGGAATAATGAAATCATTTTTACCATTGAGCATTGGAATACTTGCTTTAGGACTAATATCCGGTAATGGTTCCAATGGTAAAGGCACTGAACTTACCTTAAATATACCGTTTGAAGGATTAAAAGGAGAAATCGGCAAGTGTGAAGTCTGGGTATTGGACCCTGAAGATAATGTTATAGGGGAATTCAGCCAATGGATATACATAAACAAGGATTATTATTCATTTTCGACAAAAATAAGATTAAAAAAAGAAGTTGAAGACCCGGACCTTTTAAGGATAAAGGTAAAATTTAAGAAAACCGAAAAGGTTTATTCTTTATTCCAACTTCAAGATAAGATGATTGTTAAGATTTTAGGGCAGGATAATTTTATTTCCGGTACTTTAATAAAATATCGCGTTATCGTAAAAAATCAAAGAACTGAAGAGCCTATTACCGGGGCAAAAATAAAGGTAGTTTTACAGGGGCAAAAGACTGACCGCACCGTTTATGAAGGCAGCACAGACTATTTTGGTAACTGTGAAGTTTCTTTTAATTTACCAGAGGATGTAAAGGGTGGTGAATTAAAATTCATTGTAAATTCTGATTTAGGCAAAGACGAATACAATACAAGTTTTAAAATTAATACAGGCAATTTAACATATCTCGTTACAGATAAACCAATTTATCAACCCGGGCAAACAATTCATATAAGAACATTATCTCTCCATAAGCCTAAACTAAATGCAGTGAAGAATAAAGAAGTGATATTTGAGATTGAGGATGCAAAGGGAAATAAGGTTTTTAAAAAAGCAGTAAAGACTGATGGATTCGGTGTAGCATATACACCTTTTCTACTTGCCGATGAAGTAAACTTTGGCAACTGGGTGATTCGTGCAATCCTTGATAATGAAAAGACTGAGAAAACAGTAAAGATTGAAAAATATGTCCTGCCCAAATTCAAAATCACGCTGAAGACCGATAAAGAATTCTATCTCCCTGGTGAAAGAATTGAAGGAGACATTGATGTTCAGTATTTCTTTGGCAAGCCGGTCGTGGATGGAAAGGTAAAGATCACAGTATATAAATTTGATATTGGCTTCAATGAAGAAGCAGTCATTGAAGGCAGGACTAATAAAGATGGTTTATATCATCTCAGTTATAGACTTCCTGAATACTTTGTTGGTGAGCCACTGGAAAAAGGAGATGCCTTTGTCCGTCTTGATGTAGAGGTAATTGATAAAGCAAATCACAGTGAAAAGATATCTTTGACAAAAAAGGTTGTGCAGAATCTGATAAATATTGCAATTGTGCCGGAAGGTGGTCAATTAAAACCGAATCTTGAAAACAGAATATATGTCGTGGCGAATTATCCTGATGGTTCTCCCTGTCTGGCACAGGTTGAATTAAATATAGAAGGAACAAAACTGATCAGCAAGACCGATGATTATGGTGTTGCAGAATTTGTATATAAACCAAAAGATGCCGAATTAAAGATTAGTGCGAAGGTTACCGATAATAAAGGCGAAACTGCAGAGGTGAAAAAGGAATTTGCACTAAATACTGAACAGGAACAGATAATAATACGCATGAAACGGGGAATATATAAAGTTGGTGATAATATCAATTTAGAATTTCTAACAACGAAAAAAACAGGTAGAGTTTATCTTGATATTGTCAAAGATAATCAAACTATTCTCACCAAATCAGTTGAGATTAAAAATGGCAGGGGAAATTATCAACTGCAACTGACACCAGATATTACGGGTTCAATCTGGCTGCACGCATATATAGTTACTCCGGGGTCAGATATCATTCGTGATACAAGATTCTGCTATATTCACGGGGCAAATGATTTGGTGATAAAAGCAGAACCAAATAAAAAAGAGTATTTACCCGGTGAGGATGGTGAGATCGTCTTTAAGATTACCGACAGAAATGGCAGACCTAAGATCGCAGCACTCTGTCTGGCAATCGTTGATGAGGCAGTCTTTGCAGTGAGTGAATTACAACCGGGGCTGGAGAAGGTCTATTTTACTCTGGAAAAAGAGATAATGACCCCGCGTTATGAAATCCACGGATTTGAACCAGCAAACATTGTTAAACAACCAGCAATTGACGAAAGGGCAGAAGTTGTAATGTTTTCAACGCTTACGCCAAAAGAGCCATTCCCGGTTAATTACACTACGCCGATAGAAATAAATGAAAAGATTGCTCAGGCATTCTACACAAAGATTTCAAAGGTGCGCGAGAAATTGTATACCGCAATAAACAAATACTATGACAAATACGACAACTATCCGAAAACCGAGAAGGCAATTGAGATATTCATAAAAGAAGGATTGTTAAAAGAAAGCGACCTTTTAGACCCATGGAATAGAAAATATCGTATAACCTGCGAAAATGAATATTTTTCTTACTTTACAATTGTTAGTGCTGGCCCTGATGGTGTGTTTGATACTGAAGATGATATAAATGAATGGGGCTGGAGAAGGTTTGAGGTAATGGAAGAAAGGGTATTTGCTCCGGGTGGCGCAATGCCGGTTCCGAGTGCGGCGAAGGTTAAGACGACAATGGATAAAACTGAACCAAAAGCAAGCCCCGAGGAGCCACGGGTGCGTGAATACTTCCCTGAAACATTTATCTTTGAACCTGCACTGATTACCGATGCCCAGGGAAAGGCAAAGATTTCGATAACCATGCCCGATGCAATAACGACCTGGCGACTCACAATGTTCGCATCTACCCAGCAGGGTGGATTGGGTTCGGAACTATCCCAGATAAGGGTATTCCAGGATTTCTTTGTTGATATAGACTTACCAGTTGCCTTGACCCAGGGTGATGAAATATCAATTCCAATTGCAATTTATAATTATCTACCTAAAGAGCAGAAGATCAAATTGGTATTGGAAAGAGGAGATTGGTTTGAGATTCTTGGCGACAAAGAAGTTACAAAGATGCTAAATAAAGATGAAGTATCGGTTGTATACTTTCCGATAAAGGTAAGGGAACTTGGATATCATTCTATAACCGTAAAGGCATATGGTGAAGTAAAGTCCGATGCAATTAAAAGGCAGATTGCGGTATTGCCTGATGGCAAAAGATTTGAGAGTATAATATCAGACCGACTTGAAGGAAATGTAGTTAAGAAGGTGAGTTTCCCGGCAAACGCAATTTCAGGTGCGAATTCTCTGATTCTTAAACTCTATCCCGGAATCTATTCCCAGGTTGTGGAAGGGCTGGATAAAATGCTCGGAATGCCGTATGGTTGTTTTGAACAGACATCTTCAATCACTTATCCCAATATTTTGATTTTAAACTATCTGCGTCAGACCCAGCAGATAAAACCCGAGACCGAAATGAAGGCGGAAGAGTATATCAGCATTGGCTATCAGCGATTGCTATCGTTTGAAGTAAAGGGTGGTGGATTCTCCTGGTTTGGTGACGCACCGGCAAATAAGATTCTTAGCGCATATGGTCTTATGGAATTCAATGATATGGGCAAGGTATATAATATTGATGAAAGGGTAATTGAAAGAACTGCGCAGTGGTTAAAGAATCAACAGAATAAAGATGGTTCCTGGTCACCGGATAAGCAATATCTTCATGCTGAAGCCTGGGGAAGGATCCAAAATAATGAAATAATGCCAACGGCTTATATTGTCTGGGCACTTGCAGAGATTGGTCAGAAAGATGGCTCGGCACAAAAGGGACTTGATTATTTGAAAGGTAAATGGGAAAAAGTTAACGATGCCTATATCCTTGCTCTTGTTGCCAATGCCTTTGTATCAATGGAACCAAAATCCGAAATCACTATAAAAGTTTTGCGCAAACTCATTGATATGGCAAAGGAAGATAATGGTGCGATATACTGGGAATCAGAACTTCCCTCAATTACTTTTACCCGTGGTAAGGGTGCGGATATTGAGGCAAGCGGTCTTGCTACCTACGCATTGGTAAAATCCGGCAAATTCGCCGATGTGACAACCAAGGCATTGACATATCTGATTCGTTCTAAAGACCCAAGTGGAACATGGTATACAACCCAGGGAACGATAATTGCCCTGCGTGCACTTGTTGGTGCACTTGGTAGTGTCAGTGAAGATGTGAATGCAACGGTTATTGTCTTTAATAATGGTAAAAAGGTGACTGAAATAAAAGTTGATAAAAGCAATGCAGATGTAATGCAGCAGGTTGATTTGACCCCCACGCTCCTTTCCGCCCCCTTGAAGGGGGAGGATAAAGGAGGGGGTGAAAATACTATTGAGATCCAGCTCAAAGGCGAAGGCAGTTTTCTGTATGAGCTTACGAGTACTTATTATATTCCCTGGAAGGATTTGCCAAAGCCACCGATGCCCCTCTTTGCCATTGACCTGAACTATGACCGTAAGCAACTGGCAATCAATGATTTGGTCAATGTTGATGTTGCTATCAAATTATTAAAGAGTGGTACTGCCCAGATGGTGATGATTGACTTAGGAATTCCACCGGGATTTGAAGTCCAAACTCCGACCCTTGATGAGTATGTTAACAAAAAAGTTATTCAGAAATACAGTTTGACTTCGCGCCAGATAATTATCTATATTGAATCAATCTCTTCAGACAAACCGATTAAATTATCTTACAGCCTCAAGGCGAAATATCCGGTTCGGGCAAAGGTCCAGTCTTCACGGGTATATGAATACTACAATACCGATAAAGAGGTTATTGCTGAGCCGTTTGAAATTAAAGTTACAAAATAATCTTTACTGGACTACTATCTCGATCTTTGAATATTTAGGCAAAAGTCCGGGTATAAAACGGGGGGCTGTGCTTACTGCCTTATTCTGTAACACAGCCCTTTTTGTAATTTCGTTTAATATTATTTCCCCACGAGAGCGGGCAAGTGCTTCAGATTGTGAATAAGAATAGACAACAACTTCTTTTTTAAATTTTTCTTTTACAATATTGGCAATCTCTTCAATATATGGTCCTGACTCACTGTGCAAATTTGATGAATTTTCGTTAAATAATGCATTTGCGGATACTGCAATTATTGTGCTTCCTTTTTCTTCGTATACCACGCCATTGAATTTATATGCCCGACCGGTTATTCTTGTTGGATTGCCGACTGCATCAAAGGCAGTGAAAACATAATTATATACTTCACCCATATTACACATTTCTCCTTTATCAGTCCTGCCATCCCAGGAAAGGACTGGCGGAGGCATTCCTCGCTGGGCATAGCGTCTAATAACTTCACCTTTCGCGTCAGTGATTACAAGTTCCCAGGAAGAGACTGTTTTTTCAAATCGTGGTATGAAAAGGGCGATACTGCCGTACATAAATCTTGCTACAAGCGGCATTCTTAAATACTCGCTGTGAAGATAAAGGATTGGTGTATTTAATCCATCTATGGTAGAATAAAGTTTTTCATCAAATATATACTGCTCCTTTGAAATCACCGAATCCAGAGGGGCGAATGGATTTAAAGAGACCTGTAAATATATTTTTGGTTCACTTATCTTATATTTCAATTCACCCTTTATGACCTCTTCACCAATCTCATGTTCGGATTTTTTTGCCTCCTGGGTGAACAAAAATAAGACAAAGAATATATTCATTTATCACTCCTTATTAACCACAGACAAATCTAAATGTAATAATTCCCCATTGGATTTCTTGTTTAACGCCTGAAGGCAATGGAGCAAATAGCCATGCCTTAACTGCATTTACTACACTCTGGTCAAGGTCGGGATAACCTGAAGAAATTTCAATTCTAATATTTTCCCTCACACTTCCTTCGGGATTGACCTCCACCCTTATCTTCACCACGCCCGAAATACCTTTTTGTAGACACCAGGCAGGGTACTGCGGCAGTATCTTTTTCATTATCTCGCGGTCGGCAATTGGTCCGGCAAGTGAAATAGCAGTCCCTTTTGCTTCTACCTTCAATTTTTCTTCAACCTTTGTTTCAACCTGTTTCCCAATCTGCGAAGTGGGGGTCGTGGGTGGTGGTTTTTTATCAATCTTTATTGTAGGTGTTTCTGCTTGTTTTCCAATACCACCATAGACACCAATACCCGTTCCACCTTCTGTCCCAGCACCTCGTGGTAGATTTTTTGCAAGCGAAATTGGTTTTTCGGCAAGAATTTCTTCGGTTGATTTCATCGTTCCATTTTTGGCACTGCCGATCTTTATCACTTCACCAACCCCTTCCTGCGGTGTATAACGATTTAAATCTATCTTTGCCTGGCTACGGTCAAGTTTTACATTCAGGTCAATCGCTGGAGTCACAATATCGCTACCACCATAAGTGCCGGTGGAAGGTGCGGGAGTTTCACTTACTTCACCCCATATTGAACCTTTTGATACAACCTTTGCTACTTCGGGGCGATAAGATTGGTCAAGGAAAGTAACCTCTTTTATATCTTCATAATTGGCGGTGGAGGCAGAACTGGAACGGGAGAAGAGTAAAAATAATAATATATGCACGACTATTGATATAGCAATACCGATATCAAGTCTTTTATCCCTGAACATAACTATTCCTTTGGTTTTTTAGTTGCACAGGCAATGCGCTTTGCACCTGCCTGTTTTACCCGGGCAAGAATTTCAAGAACATCTTTGTGAAGAACATCTTTATCCGCGCGGATTACTATCAATTGATAAGGGTCTTTTTCTACTGCCTGTTGGACAATGCTGTCAAAATCATCGGGCGAAATGGGCTGGTCATTTATAAATAACTTTTTATCAATTGTATATGTGATTGTGAAATTTTCTTCAGTCTTTGCTTCAGCAGTGTGTGCCTTTGGTACTTCGACCGGTGTATTGGTATGTGTCATTGTCATAGGAGCGATTATCATCATCATTAAAACAACCATAAGGGCGACTGCTGCCATTGGCAGAATGTCTACATTCTCCATGCGTTTCATCTTCTACTCCTCAATAAGGCAAGTTCACCTGCACCTTTTTGTTTTGCCAGATCAAGTATCTGTATTACCCTTTCATAGGTTACTTCGGTATCAGTTGAAACAATCACTCTTTTCTCAAGACTCCTCGCCAGCAACTGTGGTAATAATTCTTCTAATCTTTCGTATGTTACTAATTCTTCATTCAATAATATGCCACCATCATTCAAGAGATGAATATTAACCTTTATGTCACTTACTTCAGTTGCTGAACCCGCTGCCACACCTGGTGCATTCACAAAAATTCCAGATTCAAAAAATAGAGGAATTGCAACAATGAATCCTATGACAAGTGATAGAGCAATATCAACGAGTGAATTCAGTATCAATCCCTGCGGTTCTGTTCCAAAATAGATGCGTCTTCTCTTTCTCATATCTCAGAACTTCCAGGAAGTATCTTCTGGTGGTGGGGGCGGTGGCGTCGGCTTTGCTGTCGCAACTGGCTCAGGATTTGCAATACCTGATTTTTTCTTAATTGTATCCAATAGTACAATAATTTTGTCGCATACACCTTCAAGACTCATTGCCAGTTCATTGCTCTTTTTTGTGTAATAATTGTAAAAGAAAAGGGTTGGAATACCAATGAATAAACCGAATGCAGTTGTTAGAAGTGCCTCGGCAATGCCAGCTGATATTACTGCAGGACCGCCTGAACCGGTGATTGATATATTATGGAATGCGCGGATTAGACCGGTCACGGTTCCGAGTAAACCCAATAATGTGGCTGCATTTGCGAGTGTGCCCATACCACCGAGATACCTATCAAATTTCAATTTTTCTTCAATCACATAACTTGATAAAACATCATAAAGATTGTCTCCATCAAGATGCTGGTTCTGCAGGGCAACCGCAAATAATCCAAATAATGGATTTTTTTTCTGATTTGCATAAGCCAGTGCGGCACTTGTGCCCTGATTTCGCAAAACCTGGCTGAAACGCAAAAACCCAGTACGCGTATCAAAACTATTTCTTACAAAATACAAAAATCTTTCTATTATTAAAGCCAGGGCGATTATTGAGCATAATAAAAGGATTATCATTACAATACTGTTTTTAAATATGTCAATCAATGGTTGACCCAGTATCATTTTTTAACCTCCTTGTTGCTTTGCAACACACTGAATTGCACGGATGAACTGCCAGAAAGAATGGCAGACACGGATTAACACGGATTTTTTCATTTTTCTCCTTTTGGTCCTTCAGTCTGAATACCTTCGGAACCACTGCCTGCCTCCCCAAGATATTTTTTGCAAACTCCAATATTATGTCGGGCATTGGTCAGGTACTGGGATGAAGGGAAGGAGTCTACAACGACCTGAAAACTCTTCATTGCCTTTCCATATTCTTTTAAATTAAAATAGGCGGTGCCTAAATTAAAATAGACCGCATCCTTCTCTTTCCCTTTCGGGAAGTAGCTCAGATATCTTTCATATAATTCAGTAGACTTTTGCCATTCTTCTATATTCACCGCACATTCTGCTGCCAGTAGTAAGGCATCAGGTGCGTAAGAAGAAGAAGGAAAATTTATTACAACTTTAATAAACTCTTCCATTGCCTGGGCATATTTTTTATCATCAAAGAATTTCTGGGCGATCTGGTATTGCCCGTCCGCGGCAAGTTCACTTTGTGGAAATCTTTCAACAAAATACTGCATTGCTTCGGTGGACTCAAGCCCTTTTTGATAATAACACATCTCCATGCCTTTTCTGGCTGCGGTTGCCTCATCAGAGGTAGGATACAGGTCAAGAAACTTTTGGAACTCTCTTATTGCCTCATCATAATTTTTCTGATTATAATAACTCTGGGCAATCGCTAATTGTGAAGAGCGGGCGAAATCATCATTGGGATGGTTTTCAACGACCCAGCGAAAGAGGCTTCGTGCCTTTTCATATTCAAGCGCCTTAAAATATGTATCTCCAGCACGAAATCCAGCTTCAGCAGATTTTTTTGCCATTGGGAAATTACCGATCAACTTTTCCCAGGATTCTATTGCATTTGCATAGTATTCAAGATTGTAATATGACATCCCGGCATAAAATAGTGAAGGGACAGCGCATCTCTCATCTTTTGGGAATGTGTTGTATAATGCCTCAAATGTCTCCCTTGACTTCATATAATCGCGTTGATTGAACTGTGTATAACCAAGTCCGAGATATATTGCCATTACAAGAGATGAATCTTCATAAGGAACCTTGCTCATATTCTCAAATATATCCCGGGCTTCTTTGGGGCGGTCCTGATTATACAATGAATATGCAAGTCCTAATCGGGCATAAGGAGACACTTCAATTCCAAAATAATCTTTTGTAACTGCAAGATATGCCTTTTCCGCTTCACTAAAATTATTCAGATAATAGTATGACTCGGCAAGGAAATATAGTGTCCTTCCCCGCCATTCATTTTGTTCATCAGGGAAGTCTTTGATATATTTACTGCCAAATGTAACCGCATAGTCAAAATTCTTTAAATTATAAAGTGCATATAAGAGCATTGTTGCGCCTGGTTCTCTTAATGGAGACTTGGGGTATTTAGATAATAATGATTCAAAGAATCTAATTGCGTTTACATAATCCTTTTTCTGAAAATAAATCATACCGGTCAGATATTCACCAATACTTGCGAGTTCGCCGGATGCAAACATTGTTGCCAACTGGGCTGAAGATGTCAATGCCTGGATTGTATCACCATAGGCAAGCAATGCCTTGGTCAACTGGAGATTGGCATAGGATGAGATCATTGTGTTGGGATAATTGGCTCTTACCCTCTGGAATGCACTTACCGCACCAAGTCCATCATTTAAATTCATTCTGCATATCCCTAAAAAATACCCTGCATGTGCAGCGAGGAGGTTATCTGAATGTCTTGTCAACGGGATAAGATGCTCCGCAGCACCTGCATATTCACCATAGTGAATCAAAGACGCAGCATAGAAGAAATGGGCATAATCAATCAAAGGAGACTTAGGATAATAGGCAATGAAATCCCTGAATTTTACTTTTGCCCCATCAAAATCTTTATTAAAGAATAAAGCCTCAGCCCTTGAAAATTCAGCAAGGGTGGCAATTGGTGTATTTGGTGCTTCATCAAGAATTTCTTTAAATGATTTTATCGCCTCAAGGGGGCTGCCAAGACGGGATAATGCTTTACCATAATAAAATTTTGCCTCAAGAAGTTTCAAACCTTCAAGTTTTTCTTTTGCTTCCTGATAACTACCTCTAAAATAATATAAAACCCCCAGGGCAAAATTTGCCCTGTCTTCCTCCGCATACGCAGGATTTTTCAACAATCTCTGGAGAATCTGTTCTGCCTCTCTATAATTTCCCTGCAAGATGTCTATTATGCCAATTGCATAAAGACATTCGGGTTCAAGGTATGCGTATTTCTTTCTTTTCAAAATTGTCTCAAAATGTTCTTTTGCGCGGTCATAGTCCTTTATGTTAAAATAACATTCAGCTACCCTGAATCTTATTTCATCTTCAAAATCAGTACCACCATATTTTTTTAACATTGCTGAAAAATATTGCAATGCCTGAGCATAATTCTCCTGCAAAAATAGTCTGTGGGCAATTTCATAATCCATTACGAGTTGATTATAGTCGGTTAGCGCAAAAAGTAGGGTAATGATAAGCATAATCACTCCTGGGGAATGAACTCTATCTCGCCTTTTGGTCCAAGGGTAACAATCTTCACAAGATAATCACTGAATGTTATACGCTCCTTTCCTTTATCAATTATGATTATTTCATAATAATATCTTCCATCTGAAACCAATCTACCCACATCATCAAGTCCGTCCCAGGAAAGTCTCAATGGAGGTGCATCCCAGCCTGAATAGGTTCTCACGACCTCACCATATTGATTTTTAATCAATAATTGCCACCTTTCAATTTCTCTTTTTGTCGTATAATGTAAATCAAGCCAGGCAACATTCTCTTTTCTCCCTGGTGCAGGTGAAAATTCCTTGGGAGTTGCAGTGACCCATGTTCTGAATCCACCAAATTCAATGAATACCCCGACTTTATGACGGTAAGGAAGCAAATAATTTGACCTGTGGTGTAACTCTATAGCATAATCAATACCGGTTGACATATTACCAAAAAGTTTTCTCACCCCCAGTCCAGCATTCAATGTATTTTCATCAAAGCCAGCACGGAGAATTAAGATTGGATATACAGGGATAAATTCAAAACCAAGATGGGGTTTTACACCTGAGTATTCAAGGATATTTTTAACCAGGTCTCCGACAATAATTGCCCTGCCCTGATATAGCTTTATTGCCCCACCAAATCTGAATGTGGGTGGAGATTCTTCGGTTTCTCCATTTTCTAAATACTGAAGCTTCGGTCCCAAGATATTTTGAACAGAAATACCAAATGTATAATTATGTCTGGGAAAGAGAAGAATTCCTAAATCTCCACCAACACCTATTGCGCCATACTGGGCAATTTTGCTGGTAAGAAATTTTAAATTTGTTCCTATGCTCAGCGCATCAGAAAGAAGATATGCATATGAAAGCAACACACAACTCTGGGAGAAATAATAGGTTCCGTATGGATCCATATTGACATCGCGTGAATCAATACCTTTGGAACGGAAATGGATTATATTTCCACCAAATGTTCCAAACTTTCTTGTGGGAAGGGCATAGCCGAGATAACCGAGCTGATGACCATAGAGGTCAAGGTATGATGATTTTATATTGTGAGAATATAATTGGGCAAGCCCTGCCGGATTGAAATAAACTGCCTCTGCATCATCCGCAAGCCCGGTGAATGCCTTACCTATCGCGGTAGTCCTCGGGCTCATTCCATAATTAAAAACCGCACCAGGCAAGCCACCATCCTGGGCAAAGGTAAAAGTAGAAAGTAGAAAGTAGAGAGTAGAAAGTATAACGCCTGTCCTGAAAATTGCAGTATCATCCTGACAAGAATATCGGGATTTGCAGTATCGCTGCGCCTGCAGTATCGCCGTTAACTTGCTGACCTTTCGAGCGAATGAAATGATCCTGTGAATGAAATGATCCTGCGAATGAAATGATCCTGCGAAGTTAAGTTCTACCATATCACACCTACCCTTATATGTTTCTCCAAAAATACATTCGTATGGAGATAACCTTTGATCAATACATAATAGACACCGCTTGCGACTTTCTTCCCTTTATCATTTCTGCCATCCCAGGTAAGATTATTTATGCCCATCCTTGCACCATTCTGCCCCGAAGGTATTTCTTCATGGTGCACACGGTTCCCGAAAGCATCGTAAATAGCAAAAATGACATTGCAATTCTGATGGAGATAGTATACAAACCTTGTATATGGTTGATTTATCTTTCCAAAAGGATTGGGATAGGCAACGATATTGCCTTCCATCACTGAAGAATCAGGTATAATGACATAGACCGTGGTTGTCTCGGCATAATTATCGGCACGGATTTCGATTGAATCGAGTTCATTGAAATAACCACTTACAGCAGTGAACTGAGATTGACATACCCCTTGCGTATTCGTCTGAACTGAATCATACTGATTAACGATATAGCCATTACCACCTATGACCGAGAATCCTACCCATTTTCCCGCAATCGGGTCGTTATTCCTATCGTAGACCGTAACATTTATATAAGCAATCTCTCCAGGTGAGATTGTATCAGGAGAAACCGATATATCAAAATTAGTTGCCCTCTGAACCAATGTCAGTGGATTATCATAACTAAAAATATTATTAGTTAAATCACGGGCGTATATTGACTTATCACCCTTAGATGAAAAGTTTGCGCTGAAATTTGCTTCACCATTTAATAAATTCTGAGGTGATGGATTTGAAAAGCCTGAAGAGCCAGCGAGCTGGATTGGATAACCTGATACACTCGTTTTATTCCACATTGAATCTGTGGCATAGACTGTGATTGGAAAATCTTCAAGCACATATTGATTAAGAGCACTACCTGATTTGCCGGGTGTATTATTTGTGTTTATTGTTGTATCCCCGGGCAGGTGTGTTTCACCAGGAAGTAAGACAAGTAATTTTGCATAATTTCCTGGATAGATATAGAGGTTGCTTGATGTATCTGTTTTTATCCCGGAATTTGTGATATCATATACAAAAAACCTATGTGTGTTTGCAGTCCTGAAGGCGTAATTTATGTTTGCATTGCCATTATTTAGCCGAATGCCGATTGTATTACTGAATCCATCGGAACTTACTAATAGTATGGAATCACTCCCTGTGGTTATCTGATTACACCAGCGGTCAGTGAGATATATTGAGATATTGAAAAATGAACCAGCCTGCTGGCTTGAAGGGGTGCCAAGCTTGCCGGTTTGATTCCCTGGAGCATAAGTCTGACCCGGTAAGATTGAAATGAGTCGGTATGGGGTATTGGGAACTACCTGGAATGGATTTGATTCACCACTTGCACCACTTCCTTCGCATCTTAACCTTATATTGTCACCTGCAATTGAAACTGTTATATTTCCCTGCCAGGAACTATTTCCATTGAAGTAGACCGTTGTATCGGGGCTTACCGGATAACTCACGCTTGAAATATAAATTCGTGCTGAACCATAGTACGGCACTGGTTGTCCTGAGGAATTCAGGGCATATATTGTAATGGGAAACGATACACCCGCAGTTTTAGGTGATGTAATGTTATCAAACCCAAAATGGTCAAGTTGACCAATTAATAAAAAGGTCAATAAGTTTATCAAAGAAACCTCCCCGATTGGAATCTGATTTGATTGTATATTAAAGATTTAAGTCTAAATAAATAACTATCCATTATTGATAGTGAGATTATATCCATATTTTTTACTTTGTCAAGGGGATTTTCGCATTTGCAAAATGCGCTGAACCCAGAATTCCTGCATCATCTCCAAGTTTTGCAGGAACTATCTTCACATTACGGTATTCTGGTCCAAGAATAAGTCTTTTTACGGTTTTTTTGATTGGTTCAAATAAAATTTTCCCGGCATTAGATATTCCACCTGATATTATAACGATATCAGGGTCAAATAGATTTATGATATTACTAACCCCAATTCCAATATAATATCCAATTTCTTCAAAAACTTCTCTTGCCACAGAATCCCCTTTCCTTGCTTCACTTGCTATTATCTTTGGCGTTAAGTTATTATATTTTCTTAAACTACTTTTTTTTCTTGCTAACTTTCGTAACGCAAGTTCTACAATATATCTTGAACCAACATAACGCTCCAGACATCCAAAATTGCCACAGACACATTTTGGTCCATTAAAATTTATCACCGTATGTCCAAATTCGCCAGCAAAGCCATTTGCACCGAATAACATTTTTCCTTCACAAATCGCCGCACCACCAACACCGGTGCCGAGCGTAAAAAGAAAAATATTTTTATATCCCTTTCCTGCCCCATAAATCCATTCGCCTAAAAGTATTGCATTAACATCATTAAGAATTTTTACTGACCTTTTGAATTCTTTTTTTAGTATTCGGGCAAGCTCAATATCATACCATCCTTTCAGGTTTGGTGAATATCTTACAATGCCATTTCTTGAATCAATAATTCCCGCAATTCCTATTCCAATTGATGAGGATGCTTTAACAAAATTTTTTATTGCATTCTTTATCTGGTTTATACACTCTTCAGGACCGGCATCAGCAAGCGTTGGAAGTTTTTCTTTTTTAATCACCCTGCCTTTAAATACCAGTCCTGCCTTTATATTTGTCCCCCCCACATCTATCCCGATAGCAAATTTCATTTATTTTTATAATTCCATTTTATCAACTCTTCAAATTCTCGGGATAGGATTATCCCTCTGCGCTCCATTACTGCCCGCGCAGTTTTTATTGCCTTGTCTAAATCATATTCCTGATTGATTCCCGGTCCTATCCATCTAAAGGAAGGCACATAGACGGGCATCATTCCACCGCCGAAGAAGTTTACAAAACTTCCAATAACTGCACCAGTGGGTATTAATGTGCCAATACCTAATTTTGTATGATCACCGATAAAGCATCCAAGTTTTATCATTCCAGTATCATAGATCTCTTTACCAATTTTTATGCGAACACTTGAATAATTATTTTTTAAATCCGAATTTGTAGTAAGTGAACCGATATTTACCCATTCTCCAATAAAAGAATGTCCAATGAATCCTTCGTGGTATTTATTAGAAAAACCTTGAAATATACATTCTTCAACTTCGCCACCAATACGACAATAAGGACCGATGGTTGATTTGGTAACCTTTGCTCGATCTAAGATCGTTCCTTCACCGATATATGATGGTCCTACAATTGTAGTAAATGGTCTTATTTCCGCCTTTCTATCAATATATATCGGACCGGCTGAACAATCAAGGAAGACAAATTTATGAATTGATGCATCGCGGGCAATAAAAAGTGATTTTTTTGGACCAATAAAATCTATTTTCCTTGAAATCCTGCTGGGCTTTTTAATTTGTTTAAAATGTTCAGCAATCATTTCCGTATTGAATTTTATAATGTCCCAAGGATATTGAATCAGTCTTCCAGAAATTTCTTTTTTCTTTTTTATATCATTCAAGACATTTTTGAGCTCTTCAAAATTATGCGGGAATGGCGGATTCACCTTTAAAAATCCTGCATTAAAGTCATCAACTATAAATCTTGTTTCTTCATATGGCAAATGGATTCTTTCTTTTAAAAGCAATCTTGCAGAGAGATATATTGTCGGCTCATTCTTTAAATTTAATTTGAAGTTAAATAATTCTCTTCCAATATAATCAAATCTAAATTTGGGAAAATGATAGGCAATGTGTTCAACTATGGTTTTCATACCTATGCGGAGATTGAATTGAGGGAAGAAATTAATAAGCGGAAAGAATTTTTCAGGTTCGTCTTCGTAGATAATTATTCTCATTTTGAAAGGAGAAAACTTGCAATAATAGCAAAGGCAATGCCGAGAATCCTATTTATAGTGACGGGCTCTTTAAGTATTATAAAACCAAAAACGACGGGAAATAGCACATAAAGGTTGGTTAATGGAATAACAACCGAGGCAGGACCGGTTTTTAATGCCTGATAAAATGCAAGTATCGCAATGAGCGAAACAAAACCCACTGGAATTGCATATAAAGAATGATTATTAAATTGAAGTGAATTTTTGAAAAAAATTATGTAAAAAATCAAAAATATTAAAGACCACAATGAAATCCAGAAGGAAGTGCTTACCGTGTTCAAATGCTGGCTAATGACCTTACTACCAATCGCCCACAATCCCCAACCGAGTAATGCAATATACGCATATTTTATATAATCCATGATAGATTATATTGATTAACCGCATTAAGTCAAGATAAGAGTGATTTATCTAACTTTCTGGAGTTAAGGCGTGAGGTTTTTATCCCTTCTGGAGTTAAGACGTAAGCCTTTTATCCACAAGAAATAAATGAATTTATGTTTGACCCGTTGTTAATAAAAATTCATGGAGCACACGATAATACGGCATTATACTTGGAATGTAATGAGCTTCGTTATCACCGTGGGGATTAATGCCCGATTGACCAAAAATAATCACCGGTGATTTTATGAATCTTGCCTGTGTAGCGTGGGGTTTGCCCACCCCAAGATAATCAGATGGATTTCCACCAGTAATCTTCACAATTGATTGGATAAGTTTATGAATGTATTGATTTTCTAAAGATGTTATTATTCCTGGTTCTTTATTGACGAAATCTATCTCAAGATTAAACTCTTTAGATGTTTCTTCGATATATTTTATTATCCCATTAAAATCCTGCTCAGGGATTGGTCTTATTTCCAACCCTGCCTTTGCACCTGTCGGTGTAGTATTAAAATTCCCATCTTCACCAGTGATAAAATAAGGAAAAGTAAATGTCGTCTTCCATTCATTATCAAAAGATTCTGCAAGGTAATCATTAATTCTTTTTCTAAATTCCATTATTCTTTCAACCACGGTTAACCCCCTTAGTTGGGCAGTATGAACAGCACTGCCTGATGCTTCCATCTTTATCCTTACGAGCCCACGATTTTTATATTCCAATTTTCCGAACTTCTGACCTCCTTCGCCGGTTCTTTCACCCACAATAACAAAATCAGGATAATAATCATTTCTATTTTTCAATTCTTCAAGGATATAATGTGTGCCCCATTTTTCAGTCTCACCGGGCTCTTCATTTCCAACAAGGAGCAATCCACATTCTAAATCTTCTTTTGCAAGTTTCAAATCTTTAAACAATACCATAATTGTGGCAACGGTGCAGAGCATATCTGTAGCACCGCGTGCCTTAAGCCATTCTCCATCAATCATTGGGTTCATCTGTTCTTCAGATATCGGGGAAACACGGTCATAATGCCCGGCAAAAAGCATTTTACCCGAAAGTTTTTCTTTATTGCCCAGATCACAATATAAACCCGGTATGGTCTTTTTATCTTTAAATTCAATCACCCTTAAACCTGCTTTTTTAAAGTAATCAACGATAAAATCAAAACACTCAGAAATTCCTTTAAGGTTCTTAAATCTACCAATACTGAACGCAGGAATTTTTATCAAATGCATTGCTACGTTCAAAATCTCTTTTTCCTTTTTCTCAATGTTAAGATTATTCATTTAAGCTCCTTTAGACTTGCATCAAGCCTTGTGATTGCGCCATCAGTATATTCGGGTGAATTTGCATAAGAAAATCTTATGAAATGGGGTTGTCTGAAGACCGAACCATGTATCACTGCAATACCACATTTTGCAGAAAGATACGATTTCAGCACTTCCACATTTTCAATATTTATAATCTTTCTCTGAGATTCCTCAATCAATTCTTTTCCAGCAGGAATCTTTTTGCCAAGCCAGGGATAAATATTGATAAATGCATAATACCCCTGGTCACAAATGGATTTGAATCCAAGTTCTTTTAATCTTTTTTTCACAATTGCTCGGCTCTTCGCAGTGGGTTCAATGACCCTTTTTACCCATGGATGTTCAAGTGGTTTTTCCAGCCTATAAATTTCGTATGCGACGGCCTCACCGGCAACATTGGGAAGAATGGTATGTGTAGAGATTCCCTTTAACTTCTTTGCTATTTCAGTTGAACCACAGACAAGGTGGGCATTCCTGATATTAGATGCACCGGCCATCTTTGTTAATCCATCCATAAAACAAACTTTCTGCTTTGCCTCAAAACTCAATTTTTTATAGATTCTATTCACATTATAACAACCGATTTCAGGGTCGGTCACTGCCTGATATATAAGGTCGACGAAGATATGTTTGATTTTTCTTGCGGAGGCATGTTCAATTAGTGTAACCATTTCATCTTCGCTGAGATAATTTCCTGTGGGGTTATCAGGACTTGTAATGATAAGGCCGATTATTTTCCGCGAATGTTCTTGGACAAATTCTATTGAAAGGTCGATCCCTTCTGGGGTTATCTTGAAGGCATTGTCCGGATTTCCTGGAGCACACACCATATTAAATCCATTGATATAAGTGCCTTCAGGATAAGAACCCCATGGTGCGGCAGAGACGAGAATAAAATCACCGTTTCCACCCGTATCCTGGGAAATAGCCTGATACCATTTCTGTAATATATCCCTACCACCATCACCGACCAAAATATTTTCTGGTGTCAGCCCGGTATCGGAATCAAATCTGTAGTAATTTTCATATATCGCCTTGCGCAATATGAAACTTCCATTTGGTTCCCCGTATTTAGTAGTTCTATTATCAGGTAGGTATTTCAATAACGCCTCAGCAATCTCCTGTTTTGGAATGCCACCGAGGCTCATTCCACCATCACCCTGGGATGCATCATAAACAGGTATGTTCGGATTATTTTTAGAGAATTCATCGAGTTCCAGTTTTATGGTAAACATTTTGGAGGGCCAGACATCACGGCGATTGTATTTTGAAACAGGAATCAGATTTTCTTCTTTGTCGCAAAATTGAGGGATGAGATTTTTTGAAATGTCCTGGTCTGGATAACAAACATTATAATTTCTCATAAACTACCCCCTTATTTATATGATTTAATAATTATATTATCCTGGGGATAATCTTTAAATTCGTAGATATCCCAGTCTAATTTTTCTGACAGGTCTTCAAGCAGATATTTCTTTCGCTCTATTAGATCGTGCCTGATTATTTCATCAGGAACAATGATAAAACCATTTTTTGTTTTTTGCGGATTTTTTCCTAAAGTTTTAAGGACTCTATTTATCTTTTTCTCGGCTTCATTTTCTTTACCTTTACTCAATTCATAAAGTGGTTTTAAATCCTCGTATGTTCCCAACTCACAGGCAAAGTCTTTAAGTGTATTCAGTATCATAGAAAGGAATTCACGCATCTTAATATTTTTATTGAGGAAAGGATGTATTATCTCACTATTCAATCCTTGCTTCATTGCTTGATTTTCGTTGAATTCTGCCTTTTTTAGATCTTTTCGGTCATAGGTGAATTCAACGCCAAATTCTGGGTTCGCAAATAGATAAAGTGCAAGGGTAAATATGAAACCAGATTTTGCCCGTTCAAAGTAATAATCTCCACCCGCTTCTTCACACCTGATTTCCAGTCGGCTTAATGGAACACCTAACAGCCTCCGAACATTATCTCTCTGCCATAATTTTATTAAATCATTTAAGGTAAATCCTTTCTTTTTCAACCATCCGGTTTTTTCGGCAATCGCTAATTTTTCTATAAATGTTAAATCGTCATAACCCTGTAAATCGCATAGCAATGGGTCTGATTCTATTTCATTTTTATCGAGAACAATGTCATGGAACCAGCATGCCCGTTCAAATGATAATGGCATTTCGCCGAGCCTTCTTTCACCTTTGGGCCTTACCGGCATATAATTATTGGCACCGATGATAATCCCCTGGTTAATCAACATTAATGAGATTTTTTGAAAATGTGTATAATCACTTAAAATAGATGGATGATTGGTGCTCTCAATCCGGGGCAATTTCATCCAGCGATTAGATTGATAACCAGTCAAGACGGTATAGATATTTCCATTTTCTATAACATAATCAAAGGGAGAATTTGCTTCAATCGCAATGAACAGACTTACAAATGCCCTTAACCTACAGGCGAGCCAGATATAAATTTCATTCTTGAAATCAATATAACCTGTGCTTCCACGCTCTTTTTTTGCATTAGAACGGTGGTACTGGTATGCAATCAGGGGTTCGGGAATAGAGATATTTCCGTGCATACCCTGCGGTGTCAATTTCTCACCATAGCGTCTTACCATTTCTTCAAGGTATGCCTTCTTATCTTTACCCCAGACTTCAGGGATGTTTTCATTCTCAATCTGTGCTGGTTTATATAATGTGCCACTGCTTAAAAGTATCTCTTCCATATTGGGAAATTCATTCTGGATATGGTTAAGTGAAGACCATAAACTTGCCTCTGCTCTTAATATCTCTTCAACTGCCTGTTGATAAGTAAATTCGGGTTCAGTAATGACTTCAATCATGTAATCAAAGACCTCAGGCATTATTCTACTGCGAAATTCAAACGGAATATCACCATATGTAGTTATGAATTTATAGGCAGATTGTCTCCCTATCTTCTGGACCGCATAAAGACTTGATGCATTGATAAATGCAAATTCTTTCTCAATGCCATAAAGATTCGTCTCACCTTCTCTTTCTGCAAGTTCTAATGCCTTAAGAACTTGCCGGGTCTTTATTTTCTCCAACCTTAATCGCAAACTATACCTCCTTTCATAAAATAAAAAAGCCCACCAATTTTGGTGGGCTTTCCGCTAAAGCAAAGACTCATAAAAGCAGAAAGCCCGGACCCTTATTCTTATTATCTCTCATAATATGGTGGGAAGAACTTGATATTAGTCTCAATTCCATGACTCCATTATATAAATTTTTTGAAAAAAGTCAATATAGATATTAAAAGGAAATCTTTGTAATACAATTTAGAAAGACAATTACTGAAATGTCTGGTGGTCTCTCATAAATGCTGCGTAATTTCGTGCTTTGTCCCCGCGTCGATGAGAATAGAAATATAATGTATTACAATAGGTACAGTAATCTAAATCAGCAACAAGATTTTTCTCACCAAGTTCAATTATGACTGCTTTTTTTAAATTTAGATAAATTTTATAATTTTTCTTTATCACTGCTTCAGGATAATGTTTTTGATATAAAGATTCAAGGTCTGATTTGATTTCATAACAGCAGGGACCAATACTGGCACCGAGAACATATCTGTAATCTCTTAGAATATCTTTTGCTTTTTTTACAATACCTTTGATTATTGAACGCCATCCACAATGCAGTATTGCGATTCTTTCTTTGGAAAATAGATATACCGGCAGACAATCAGCGATTTTAACCCCAATACATTTGTTACCCGAGGTGATCAAACCGTCCCCTGTGGTATTCTGTTCTTCGTCAATATCAACGATTATATCAGAATGTATCTGTTTCAGCATAATGGGTTTGAATTTTTCTAAAAACTTTTCAGTTCCGTATTTTGTTGAATAAAGAAATATTTTATCTTCAAAAATAAATTTAAAATATTTTAAATCAGATTCTTCAATCAACTTCCACATTTTTTAACTCTTTTATTTTCAGGACGACCTTCTTCTTACCCACGAGTGAATCTTCAAAAATTGTATACAGGCAATCAATGCGTGTCTTTCCAGGAACCATTTTGAGTATTTTATCGGCGTGATAAAAGGCAATTGCAGGAAAGACAACCTTATCCTTTCTCAATGAAAATTTGAGATGTTCTTCTCCCACTATGATTGGAACACCCACGACTTCAAAATTTTTACCCAAAAATACCGGCTGGGGATTTTCTGTGCCTGTGGGTTCAAAGTACTTCAGAAAATATACGACATCTTCTGTTATATCTTTTAAATCAAGTTCCATATCATAATAATGCTTTTTCGTAAATATATTCTCATCAAAGTTTTGTGCATATTGATTTATTTTTTCCACAAAATCTTCAAGATTCTTTCTTGATAATTCAAGCCCTGCTGCCTGTTTATGACCACCAAATTTTAATAATAGTTCAGAACAAAAATTCAATGCTGCAGCAATATCAAATCCACTGACCGAACGGGCAGAGCCCTTGGCAGTATCCTGTTTTAGGGTGAAGACTATCGCTGGTTTAGCATATTCTTCAACAATCCTTGAGGCAACAATTCCTATGACCCCTTCATGCCAGGTCTCTTTGCCTAAGGCGATAATGCGTCTTTCAAACAATTTATTTTCTTCAATGATTTTTATTGCTTCTCTAAGAATTTCGTCTTCTATCTGCTGGCGTCTTTGATTGTCTGCAGAAAGCTCCTGGGCAAGATTCAATGCCTTAGAATAATCATTCGTTATCAAAAGTTCAATTGCCGTCTTTGCGTCACGCAATCTGCCACAGGCATTGATTCGCGGTCCAATGATGAACCCGAGATGGTAGGCAGTCAATTCTCCACTGAGTCCGGCTACGTTTATTAAAGCCTGTATGCCAGGTTTTTTGGTCTTTGATATTTTCTTTAATCCCAATTTTACAAGATACCGGTTTTCATCAATCAATGGAACAACATCAACAACACTACCCAAGGCAACAAGGTCAAGGTCCGCAAATAGTTCGTCTTCATTTCGTCCGAGCCTTCTGTATATCGCCTGAAGAAATTTAAATGCAACACCTACTCCAGCGAGTTCCCTAAATGGATAATTGGATTGGGGCAATTTAGGATTGAGCAGGGCATATGCCTCGGGAAGTTCGGATTTCGGATTATGATGGTCGCAGACGATAACATCTATTTTTTTTGATTTTGCATAATGTAGTTCTTCAAATGCCGTGATTCCGCAATCAACAGTAATAATCAATGAACATCCTCTATCTATTGCAAAATCGATCCCTGCCTTTGAAACACCATAACCTTCATATAATCTGTGCGGGATATAATATTCTACATTTAGACCCAATTTATTTAAATGACTATAGAGAAGAGAAATGCCTGTAATCCCATCTGTATCATAATCACCATGTATTAAAATCTTTTCATTTTTTTTAATTGCAGTATCTATTCTTGCCACAGCCTTTTCCATATCAGAGATTAAAAAAGGGTCGTAGAGATTGTTGATTGTGGGAGCAAAAAAAGATTCAATCTCTTCAGGTGTTTTGTAGCCACGGTTTTTTAAAATTTGAACTATCACTGCGGGAATTTTCTTCCCACGAATGATTAAATCTTCTCCAATTTCACCTTTATGTTTACTCAACCATTTTGACATATTTTAGATTGTGAACTAACCAGGTGGTGGAACTTCTGTAACCTTTGGGTATTTTCTATATAATTTATGATAAAATTCTGGATATTCTGTCTTACTGCATAAGAGCAAGGTTGTGATTGGTGATACCTTCTTTGCCTCTTTGCTCATTGCCCGGGCAAGATTTTGGATATCCCACTGGGCAGTTGGATCTTCACGCAGGCGTGCGAAATGATACAATTCTCTTAAATTTAAATTTAGAAGCACCCTTTTTCTGTGGGCATTGGTAAGAATATAAGACCCCGCAATCGGAGCAATTTTAATGAACTTTTTGTATAATTTCTCGGTTTTATTGATAACCTTTTTGAATTCATCAACCATTTTGATTTCGACGATAGAGGGAGGAATAGTGATACCCAATTCCGGGTCGTAATCCTGATTTATCAAGGTCATTATGCGATGGCGTTTTAACTGGCCAAAACACCCACCCGATACCACTGCCGAGAATGTGTAATTTACCACCTCAAATTCCCTCAAAACCGTATCATATAATTCAAGATACTGACAGGCAGTCTTAAATAATTCTATTTTTTCATCTTTGGTCATTTTTTTTACAGTATCCAAACATTTACCAAAAGAAGATTTTTTAACCCGAAATAGTAAAGTAGCGAGTATTTTGTCATCGCTATTTTTTGTGTAATCTTCAAGTGCAACTTCAGCAATATTATTTTCTTTTATTTGAAGTTTTTTGCAATATTTCTCTAATTCTAAGTAAGTCTTCTGGTCGTAATCATTAGCCTTATAGAAAAGAATAATTGATGGAGCAATATGCTTAACTTCTTTAAATAATTTTCTGCCCAGTTCCTGAATTTCTTTAAGTTGGTGGCTGGCGAATCTGCGAATCATAAGCTCAAGGTTACGTGCATTTATTGTTGTTCCGAGCTGGGTCTGGGTTGCAAAGGAAAGTATATACCTTGCATCCTCTTTTGCCGAATTTTCAATAAACTTGAGTGACTTAGGGTCATTTGAAATTGGACAATTTTTCAATTTAAAAGATTTTAACTTTTCAAATAATTTTTTATAAAGGTTGTTCTGGAGTTCAATGACCTCGCAATATTCATTCAACAGATTTGTCTTTTTAATTTCTTCTGGAATTACAAAATCGCCTTTTAATGTAACATAACGCTGAGATTTCTCTGTATAGGAACAGAGCCTGAACCTTTCAAATTCTTCTACTGCCCGGCGTGATATGCCGACTATATCAAAGTTGAATACCGCATGCTCAGCGATGGAGTGATGGCTCATTTCAAAGATAATTCTTCTATTTGAACGTCTTGCCTTTTCAATCTCTCTTAATGCCTCTTTTCTTAAAGCACCGACAGATTTTGGACTCCGACTTATCCTTGCATAGGCCGCAGAAATTGTTTCCGGGGTAAAGACAAAACTCTTTTTATTATTTTTTAATATTTTAATCAGCTCTGTATCAATATTATACCCGGCGAGAGTAACCTTCATTCCATTAACCGCCTTTTTATATCTTCGGCAACAAACTTCAGGGAAGGAAACATTTCCAGCGCAGTATCACGATAGGCGGATAAATCCTTACCTACGGGATCTGATACCTCATTATATTTTGTTCTTCTTTTATACTCCTTCAATAAAAATGTTTTTATTGCGGAATCAGGTGAAAGTTCTAAAATTGTTTCGTAATGTTTAAATTCCATAACAAGTATCAAATCCGCTTCATCAATCAATTCTTTTGTTATATATCTTGTTCTATGGTCTGTGATATCGCCACCAAATTCTTTTACTACAACACGTGCATTTTCACTTGCCGGAAGTCCGTCTATTGCTGCGGTACCAGCTGATTTTACATCAACATATCTTTCATTCAACATGGTTTTTATAATTCCCTGAGCCATAGGACTACGACAGGAATTGCCCGAGCAGACAAATAGCAGATTAAATTTTAATGATGGGTCAAGTTTTATCCTTCGGCCATAGATTTTTTCAATCTCAAGGATTGGTACCGCACCTTTACGTCTAATAACGGGAACCGGTGTAGTTAAATCAATGACCGTGGAGGACTTTCCATATAAAGGTCCTGCATCTATTATCAATTCAATTTCAGGAAATTTTTCGGATATCTCAGACGGACTATGTAATTCTGGTTCACCTGAAATATTGGCACTTGTGACTGCAATCGGTTTATTATAATAATCAAGGAAGTTGATTATAAAATCAAGCGCAGGAATTCGCACTCCAATTTTTTCTTCTTCATCTCCCAGATTACATTCCGGGTTCTTTTTTAATATAACGGTAACTGGCCCAGGAATAAAATAGTCAATTATTTTCTTTTTGGTAATGATTGCATAATTTTGTAGTAAACGCCTTGGAATGAAATAAGTAAATGGTTTATTCGTCCTTTTCTTTAAATTTCTCAGTCGCTCTATTGCCTCATAGTTCGTGCCATCTACAGCCAATCCGTAAATAGTATCGGTAGGAATGGCAACTATGCCATTACTATTTAATATCTCTGCGGTCTTTTTATAAATCTCTGTGTCGTCGGAGATTTTTACTATCATAATAAAACCTTATCGCACCTTCCTTTTGCGTTTCATCTTTTTCATCCCACTGCTTCCAATATCTTTTCTGTAAAACATACCATTGAAATGAATCTTTTTAATCTCTTCGTATGCCTTTTGTTTGGCGACCCTCAGGTTGTCGGCAGTGCACACCAGATTTAATACCCTGCCACCTGCAGTCACAAGTTTACCATCTTCCATCTTGGTTCCTGCATGGAAGAGAAGTGTTCCAGATTCAAATGATTCCTTAAATTGTATTTCTTCACCAATCTTATAATCAAATGGATAACCCGCCGATACAATGACGACACATATAGACCATAAATTTTTAATTTTTACCTGCATCTCTTGCAGGTTGTTTTCTACAACGCCAAGAAAGAGTTCAACTATATCATTCTCAATCAGGGGGATCATTGCCTGTGTCTCCGGATCGCCAAATCGACAGTTAAATTCAAGAACTTTTGGACCCGATGCAGTTATGATCAAACCGGCATAAAGGACACCCTTGAACGGAAATCCATTTTCATGCATACACAAGATTGTGGGTTGAATAATTAATTCCCTTATAAAGTCACTTACGACTTTACTCGTGGGATAAGGAGAGTAAGCACCCATACCACCTGTGTTGGGTCCGCGGTTTCCATCATAAAGCCTTTTGTGGTCCTGTGCTGAGGGAAGATACAATGCCCTTAAGCCATCGGTTAGAACAAAAATGGAACATTCCTGTCCAGTTAAAAATTCCTCAACAACTATCTTTTTGCCCGCTTCACCAAGTTTATGCTGGACAAAAATTTCATCCACGATTTTTTCGTATTCATTCTTATTGTTTACAATAAATACACCCTTTCCACTGGCAAGTCCCGCTGCTTTTATTACCACAGGAAAGGTGTTGGTCGTTTTTAAATATTTAAGTGCTTGCAGCGCACTATCATAAATTTGAAATTTAGGAGAAGGAATCCCATATTGAGCCATAAATTCACGGGCAAAGGATTTATCTGCTTCAATCTTGCTTGCAGCCTTGGTGGGTCCAAAGATCTTCAGACCATTTCTGTTGAATTCATCAACGATACCCAAAGATAGAGGTAATTCCGGACCAACGACTGTAAGGTCAATATTTTTTTCTTTCGCAAAACGAATCAACCCATTTATATCCGTAGGAAGTATGTTTACGCAGGTTGCAATCTTTGCGATACCCGGGTTCCCCGGCGCTGCATACAGATTTTTTACTTTTTTTGATTTATTTATCTTCCAGGCGAGGGCATGTTCCCTTCCGCCACTACCAATGATTAGAATATTCATACTGCTCCTTTATTTAAAAATAATAGTTTGTTTATTGCAAAGTTATATTATAGCCGACTTTTAACAAAATCAACAATTTTTTTAAATTTTGATGGAGACTTTTCTATAATACTTCCGAGTACGATAAAATCCGCACCCACATCAAATAATTTCATTGCATCGCTCTCCTTTCTTATTCCGCCCCCAACGATTAATGGAATAGAAATCTGTTGTTTCACTTCTTTAACTATTTTTTCAGATACTGGTTCATCTGCGCCACTGCCTGCCTCAAGGTAAATTGCTTTCATTCCAAGGTATTCTCCAGCAAGGGCATGGGCAACGACTATCTCTGGTTTATTTTTGGGTATGGAACGGGTATTTGAAATAAACTCTACCGCAGTATAACCCCCCGAGGAAATCAAGATATAACCAACAGGAATTACCTCAAGCCCGAACGATTTTATTAAAAATACAGATTTTACATGTTCTCCAATAAGAAATTCCGGATTACGACCACTCAAAAGAGAAAGAAAGAATATGCCATCTGCGTATCTTGAAATTTGATGTGAACCACCCGGGAATAATATAACCGGACATTTGGCTTCTTTTTTTACACCCAACACAAATCCATCAAAATTTTCATTCTTTAACAAAGAACTTCCAACAAGAATGGCATTTACATCACAATTAGAAACAAATTTCGTCAACCTTGATAAAGCTTTGTTTGGAATACGGTCTGGGTCAAATAACGCAATTATTCCAGGTTTTACGCTAATTAATTTCTTCCAAACTTCTTTTTTTGTCATTGATAAGATTATAACCCAATTTTTGAAAAAATCAAGGTATTTTTGCCTATTGACAGTTTTCAGATTTTGGATATAATGATAGTATGATTGGGAGGTTAGATAGCGGCGCCTAAGATGTTAGATGGCACGAAAATATGAATTATCAATAACCCTCATAGGTGATATTCTACTTTTATTGGGGTCATTTTTTATTGCGTGGCAGTCATCAGAAATAAATCAGTCAGCCACAAGTGAACACGCTATTATAGCAAACATTGCACTTATGCTTTTCTGGCTATTCATTTTCCGGTCTTTTGATTTATATAAAACTCGTTCAGAGATTCAGATAATAAACGGCCTTTTTAGCCTGCTCAAATCAATTATATTGGGAATGGCAATACTCCTTTCGTTTGCCTATTTAATGAATGTGGATTTCTTCAAGGCAAAAGGGTTTTTACCTGCTTATTGCATAATGTTTTCTTCATTGATACTATGGCGATTCCTTTTGTGGGGTTTGATTGGAGAATATGTAAAGAAAATGCCCAAAAAGGTTATTCTCTTTAAAAATGGCGATGGTTTATCAGATTGTGAATATCATGGGTTTTCCAAGGTAAAAGAGATAAAATTTTCAGAAATGACCGCGGATGTTCCCCGAAAAATTTTTAAAGAAAACCGAATAGAGGGGATTGTGATTGAAAGCAATGGGCATACGCAGGTGGATATTTTACAGTTGATATCTCAGTTCACAGAGAGTAATTATGATATCTTTGTTTCCCCAAAACTTTATCCCATTGTGTATCAACATTTTCTCATAAAAAAAGTTCCAGATTCAAATCTTCTTCAGATAATATTCCATCCACTTTCTGCCTGGGATAGATTTTTAAAGAGACTAACTGACATATTGCTGGCATCAATTGCATTAATAATTTTGTCTCCTTTAATAGGAGTGATTGCATTTTTGATAAAGATTGATTCTCCAGGGCCGGTCTTCTATACACAAAAAAGGGTAGGTTTTAGAGGAAGGAAATTTTCTTTGATTAAATTCCGTTCGATGATTAAAGATGCTGAAAAATATACAGGACCAGTCTGGGCAAAAAAGGATGATAAAAGAATCACTCGGATGGGAAAGATAATGAGGCCGTTCAGGTTGGATGAATTACCGCAATTAATTAATGTCCTTAAAGGAGATATGAGTTTTGTCGGTCCAAGGCCTGAAAGACCGCATTTCGTATCAAAATTTGTCAATCAAATATCCCTTTATCCTTTGCGTCATACAGTCCATCCGGGTATTACTGGACTTGCTCAGGTAAAATATTCTTACGACCGCACGATTGAAGATGTGAAGAAAAAACTTGAATATGACCTTGAATACATAAATAATATTTCATTAAGAATGGATTTAAAAATATTTTTGAAAACAGTTCTTACGGTACTAAAAAGACAGGGAGCACATTGAAATGATTTTGATTTTGTATATCATAAGTCAGAATTTACCCTTTACCTGGTCTCAGAGTTATTCTACATTTGATAAAGCAGAATGTTTGAACCCTGCTGAATATAGTATTGGCTTTGGAATTGACAATTATTGTATTTACAGCAGTACCAATGATACAATTGCCTATGATGAAAGGAGATTTGATCTCTGGGCAAAGTCCGGTGTTATAAAGAAATTAGAATTTGAATTAAAATACTCATATCCAACTGCCGGACTTATTGCAATAAAATACCAGATAACAGATACACCGATTTGGAGTGCTTTTAAATTTGGTTTTGGATATATGAAAGGCACAAGGATAGGTTATATAACCGATTATGTCTATGATTTTTATGGTTATTTCTTATTAGAAAAACATTTAATTAAAAATATCAGATTCTTATATACACCGAAATTTATCTATTCAATGCACTATCGCGACCGCCAGGAGCATACTGATAGACCGCCCAGATATATATCCCATTTTGGTCATTGTTTAGGATTAAAAATTGGTAGAGATATAGAATTTATTCCAGAAGTTAACTGGCTCTGGGGTAATAATGAAGGAACAAAATATATGGTCAATCAATTCGGACTGGGTGTTAATGCTAAAATTTCAATATTGTAGTTGCTTTAACATCTCAAGGGCAGGAGAAAAATTAGGTTCTAATTTCAGGGTTTCTTTTAATTCTTTGATTGCTCCAGTAAGATCATTATTGAGATAAAGACAATAAGCAAGGTTGTAGTGTCCAAGTGGGAATAAAGGATTTATTTCTACTTCTTTTTTGCATAAGGTTAAACCCATTTCAATTCTGCCGGTCAGGGCACTGGCTATTCCAAATGTTGTGGCAGAACCAATTAAAGAGGGATACAAAGTAATTGATTTTTCCATCAACTGGTATGCCTTTTCCGGATCCTTTATTAAAATTGCATTTGCCTGCTGTAATAAAGATTTTGCCTTTCTAATTCTTTCAATGACCTCATTGGTATATCGGTCATCAAAAAATTCTATTTCTTTTGTTTGCTGTCCGAAAGCCTTTAGGTCATAAACTGGCTGGTAAGCAAAATTAATAAAAGTTTTGGATTCATTTTCGCCAATAACCCGGTACAACCGATAAAAGTTATTTTGATATATTAATTCAAAATGTTTTAATTCTTCAGGGAAGAAATGCATAAGAAAAGCAACAGAATTTGGCTTAATCTTAATTTTCCCTGCGATCCAGCGACCTCCATCACCTGATTTATCAAGTAGAATTTTTATGTCATATAAAAAGTAATTGACTTTATATTTTTTACAGAAATTATAAAAATCATTTTCTGCACTGTAAATGGATTCAAAAAATTCTCTTACGCGCTTCTGACAATTTTTTACTTCAAATTTTGGCTGGAGGACAATGGCGCGATGGGCATAAGTAAAGATAAGTGGTCCCACACCAAATGAAGATAAGAATATTGCATCGTCAGTAGTTTTGTATTTTATAAATCTAACAACTTCAATGTTATTCAACCGCCAGTTGTATATCTCTGTTTTGGTTTCATCACCAAATATTTTGCGGAGTAATTTTATATATCCGGTTGGATTGTGAAGATTATATCCCTGATGAAAATTAAATAGAAATATTAGCATAATGACCGAGGGTATAAGATATTTATAAAATTTCTGGTTTTTCTTTAATCTTATCATTCCGATTATTACACCGAGGATTGAAACGAAATAGTTGTTTACTATTCCCATCCTTTCAATCATAATATAACTTAAGAAAAATATTATGCATAAAAAAATAAATTGCCTGATGACTGATTCCGAAAATCTGTTTTTTATCAAATAGATAAAACCAAATACTGCAGGGATAATAATAGGAAATAGATTTTTGAATAGACTCACAGGATGAGGGCTATTAAATGCCTCAATCCATAATGACCTTGCAGGATAATCAAGGAGTTCCGGATTCGTAGGTTTAATCCCGAAAAATTTGATCTTGTTTATAATCAAAGACCAGACATGAGTATATTCAGCCTCAATATTTAAACTTTTTGATATTATTACACTCGCAATAAGAAATAGCAAACCGATTATGACTGAATACCAGCCCTTTAGTGAATATGTTAAAGGTTTCTCGGATTTTACTGCAAAGAGAAAAATACCTGATATCGCTCCGAAACCCAATGCAAATGGGACTGAAATGAAATAAAGTCTGCTCTTTAATACAGGTATGAAGAAACTTCCTAAGAAGGGTATCAGAAGTGTATAAAGAAGCACAATGGAATTTTCTTTTATCTTTGAGTTTTTTTCAAATATCCAGATGTTAAAGATTGATATAAGAATAAACGTAAGAAAAACAAATCTTGAGAAATGCCATGAACAAAGACTGATAAGGAAACATACGCCAGATAAAATTGAAAAAAAGACTTTATTCTTCGGATTATTTAATGCATAAAAATATCCAGCAATTCCAAATATAATAAAGGGCAGGGCGAAGTCTTCATTAAGAAAGCCAAATGTTGAACGACCCACTGCAACAAGGGAGAAATTAAATAATAAACCCGCCATTATTGAATAAAAATGGTTTATGCCTATTGCTCTACTGAGAAAATAAACTGCAAATATACTTAAACTTGCACAACCGGCAATAAATATTATCGCCCAGGTATGAAAAAGAATACTTCTTTCTTTTAGTTTCAAAAATCTATATAACCAGCCACAGGGATATTCCATTAAGATTGTGAGATTTTCAAAAACTTTTACACCCTCGGGTGCCTGTAGTTTTGGGTCAAAGGCAGGAATTGGTTTACCATCACCAATAAGTTCTGCATAATGGTACTGTAATGCATTTTCGGTCCAGTAAAAGGCAGTGGGGTCTTCAGGGTCATAATATTCAGGATTTTTACTCAAGCGTATCCGATATTGAATTGAGATTGCATAAATTATCAATAATATGATTAAGACAAAAATATTTCTTAAATTCATTATTCGTTTATCCATATTGTATAATACGGGCTATCATATATGACCTTATAACCTGAGCCAGATAAAAACTTGGTTTCGGTTTCAAGGTATTTATCCAACTTATACATTAACGACCATTCTGGAAATATCTTATCCCAGATAACGCAGGAAATGTGCTTTTTCCTTACCGCTTCGTCAATTTCATATCGCCATAATATCAGAGTCTCTTCAATCAAATGTCCCCAACTATGAAATCTAATATTTTTTACTGTCGGGTCATTTTTATCTTGTATAATTTTCAACATCAGCCGATACGGACCGATACATTCTTCATAATCTATGAGCTTTAATCGCTGTGATTCAACCGCAAGATAATTTGAGATATGAACCGGCCTATTGGGTGGTGTTTTGGATTCAATAATCTCTGCACATTTTCTTACTTCATTGCGCGGGATATAACCCAATCCCTGATAATAAAGAGGATTTAAACTTCCGGCATATATAAAAAAACCTGACAGGAATATAATAATAATTAATTGTATCATATTTTTCTTCTTTCTTAAGGAAATATTTTTTAAACAATAAATGGTTAATCCATTAGCGATTGCCAGTGGCAACAATAAATCAATCATATTATGTGGCCAGCAAGTTGAACTTATGAAAAGAAAGAATAATGAGTATTCAAAGAATATTGCCAGCGGAAAAATAAGAAATTTGTTAGCAAAGAAAAAGCATAAAATAATGCCACTTGCACCTAAAATCCACATATAATTCAAACTTATCAAAAATGGGTCAAAAAACCTTAAACTGATTGCAGTGTCATAACCTTTAAAAAAATGAAAATGAAAAATTTGATAAAAAGCAGGGTTTTTGTAGGTAATCAAAAAATAGCCATAGAGACCAATAGTAATGATTAGAAACCCTGATAAGAGATATAGTATGGCTTTAAATTTTTTTTCAACCACCCAATATATTACTGCCGCGGGCAGAATAAATAATCCTGATAATTTAATGCTTGCTCCAATACCTGCAAGGAGGCCGATAAAAAACCAGTTCAATGGTTTAGAATCCCTGCAAACAATGAACCACATTACTAATATTGCAATGAAAAGTGTGAAGAGCTCTCTTTCAAAAATATGATAGCGAAAAAGCAGAGAAGAAAAGCTAAAAATAGCGATAACGAATAGAGCGATATATTTATCAAAAAGCCTGCGGGCGATATCAAAAAGTAAAACTGTTGAAATTAATACAATTATTGCGGTTAGAATTTCGGCAACCCGATAAGAAACTCCAAAGATACTATATAATCCAGCAAGCAGGTATTCAATCGTTGGTGGTTGGACACAGAGTGTCTGGATGAATGGTTTTAATCCTGATTTGAAGGCAAATGCATGGTATAAATATACAGAATCTTCAAACCAGGCATAAGGATAGAAAATTCGGAACAAACGGGGAAGAATAGCGATTAAGGCTACAAAAATCAATATATTATTTCTATTCACGGATATGCGCTATTGCCTGTCGGTTTTGGAAAAGCGATGCGTCTATCGTTTGTCTCTAAAACGAAATCAATTTTCCAGAAGTATCGCATTTCGCAACCGAAAACCCACTAAAAAATTTTTAATACTCTGGATGATTTATAACTTATGGATTTATTATATATATTTGTCCTATTCGGGTATTATCTTATAAACCTGGTCTTTCTCATGAACAGTTGAATCGACCTTCATGCCTATGCTCTCGCCCTTTTTTGCCTTTTCAACCGGCTTATGTTCAATTTGCATAGAGTTTACAACTTGTTTAAAATCAGTCGTATGACCCTTTATGTGTATAGTGTCGCCAACATTCAATTCGTCATCAGTTATTTCAATAACCGCCACGCCGATTTTATTAAAAAAATGGGTAACCCTACCAATCAATTTCTCCATTTTGGCTCCTTTCTTTAATTGTATTCATTATGAAAGTTTTGTCAAGAAAAAGAAAGTCTTAATATCTGATAAATATTTCATTGACAATAGTCAATAATTTATATATAATTCCGCACGGCGCCATCGTCTAACTTGGTTCAGGACATCGCCCTCTCAAGGCGAAGACTACGGGTTCGAATCCCGTTGGCGCCAGTTTAATTTTTTGCGATTTCAATTCTGATTATTTCGTAGATTTTATCTTCCAGATTTATCCTATCACCTATCTTTTTTTCTAATAACATTTCCTTTGCCAGTGGAGATTCATAGGATATGACATTTTTTGAAAGATCAGAATCCCAGGGACCGAGGATTGTATATTCAAGGATATTGTCTCCCTGAAGATTTTTCAGGATTACTTTTGTCCCAATACCGACTTTTGATATGTCAATATTATTGAAATCAATTAATTTTGCCTTCTGAAGTTCGGATTCAAGCGTTCTTAGTCTCTGGTATAATTGATCCTGTCTTTCCTTGGCTGCCTTATATTCAAAATTTTCGCTAAGATCCCCATATTCTCTTGCCCTGCTTATCTCTTTTTTATTCTCGGGTATTTCAACGTTCAGCAAGTGCTCAAGTTCGTTTTTTTTGCGAATAAGTGACTCCTGTGTCGTATATATGTAATCTTCTTTTTTCTCAAATAGTTGAGGAAAATGGTAATTGATGATTCTTAAATAATCGTTCTTTTCATAATCCTTGAGTGCACTTGATTTAATAAGGGAATCTTTTATCTTCAGAATTTCATTAATCTCTCCGGTCTTTATAATTTCATCAAATTTTTCCAAAGGAAAAGATTTAATAAATAGCTGTTTTGCCCCCTTGATATGTTCAAGGCTATTTATCAAGCGTGACATATATTTTGAGTCCGTGAATTCCTTAAAAGCACCGTTTGCAATTTTCTTCAATATGTATAAAAAAATTCCAGGAAATTTTTGGGGCATTAAAATTACTGACTTATAAAAATCCCTTAGTTCAAATCCTGAGGCTGTTAATTGTCCTTCAATCTCCTCAATAAGTTTCGTATCATCAGAGTCTGTGAGTATCTGTTGAAATATTTTTTGCCAGTCCTGTGGTTCGCGCTTTTTGACTTCGTCAAGAAATTTTATTTTATGGTCATAATCTTTCAAATCTAATAGTAATTCCTTAATGCCCTTAATCCGCAGTAGGTCATCAATCGTATAATTAATTCCGCTTTTTCTATATTCATTGCAGAGATACAGAATATCAAGCGCCAATGCTGGTTCTTTTTGGTAATTTTCATTAGCGAATGTAATAAGCAGATCAATCATTTCGCTAAATATTTCAGGATTCTCGCGGGCGCATTTTTCAGTGAGTAAATATTTCTCATCAATATTTGCCTTTTTGAAAGTTTCAATATATGCTTCTTTTTTATTAAGACCTTCAATAAAATGATAGGTCTTCTGTCCTTTTTTTAACTCTATTTTTATATGCTCATTTTTCTCTAATTTCTTTCTTACTTTTTCCCAGAATTTATCAATTTCATCTTCTGTTATTACATCTCTTAAATGATTTTTGATCTCGCTTGAACTCAATGGTTCTTTAAAGCTCTTTAATAGATAAATAACCAGTCCGTATGGATCTTCCTTAGCGTATATTTTTAATTCTTCTATATTTTTAAACTTCCTATAAAGATAATGACCTTCGGGTGCGGGTATTAATAGTTTATTGGCTACATCAAATTTTACAAAATAGCCCTTTTGCTTCTGAAAATCCAGAACAAGTTCTTTCTTCTCGGGATTCATCGCCACGACCTCACCAATTCCATATTTTTCGAAATAGAACACCCTGCCGATGTCGTATTTTAAGAATTCGTCAAGCCGCTCGAGACACCTGAAAAGATGTTCACCTTTTTCAATCCGAGATAGCTCAATATATCTTTCAATTCGGTCGTTATCCCCATATCTTTTTTTATATAAATCAACGAGTGTCCTTCTAATAATATTATCATCTTCGGTGAAATAAGGCATATGTTTATATACCTCTATCGCCCCGTGAATATCATTCTGGTTAATAAGGTGGCAGGCAAGGATTTCAAGAAGCATAAATCCTCTGGATGTTTCCTTTATTGACTTTAGTCCATCAGCAATACTTAAAAAATCTTTTATGGGAATGCTTTTATCATCAAGCATCTCCATCCAGAGGTTTTCAAGTTCTGAAAAATTTTTTTCTTCAATCAACTTTTTTGCTTTCTCAATCATCGGGATATTATATTTAAAAAATTGAAATGGGCAAGGGATTTAATCTTTTCTTGACTAAATATAATATTTCTATATAATATTTTGATTTCTATGATAGCCCGCAGAATAAGAAATTTTGAGATAAAAGAACTCATCGCTACCGGTGGCATGGCGGCAATATATAAAGCAAACCAAACAACCCTTGATCGGATTGTTGCTGTAAAAATTCTTCATGGCCATCTTGCTCAGGATAAAGATTTTATAATCCGTTTTGAAAGAGAGGCAAAGGCTGCGGCAAATTTACAGCATGAGAATATTGTAAATATCATTGATTTTGGACAGGAAGAAGAAGTTTATTTCATTGCAATGGAGTATGTAGATGGTAAGAGTCTTAAGGATTTATTGAATCAGGTAAAATTTATTCCTCAAGAAATTGCCCTTGGTATTATCCTTGAGATTGCAAAGGGCCTTGGATACGCCCACCAAAAAGGAATTGTGCACCGGGATATGAAACCAGCAAATATCCTTATCGGTTATGATGGATGTGTTAAGATTGCAGATTTTGGACTCGCCCAGGCACAGGATTTGACCACTATCACTGTTACCGGTGCGATAGTTGGAACACCTGCATATATGTCTCCTGAACAGGCGGCAGGAAAAAAGGTGGACAACCGCTCGGATATCTTTTCCCTGGGGGTTGTTTTTTATGAAATGCTCACAGGTGCAAAGCCGTTCAAGGGTGAAAATTATTCTTCGGTTATCCATGAGATTCTTACAGTAACCCCGCCCAAGGCATTTGAGGCAAATCCTTTGATTTCAAAAGAATTGAGCACAATTATTGAGCGGGTTCTGGAAAAAGACCCGGATAAAAGATACCAGAATATTGAAGAATTCTCTGAGGACATTACTATTCATATGAGGCGGTCAAGGATTGAAGTGGTCCGTAAGGATATCGGTGATTTTGTATCTGCTCCGGAAGAAAAAATTAAAATTTTACTGGAAAAAAGAAAAGAGCGCCATTTTGAGCGTGGTATATATTTTATGAATTCTGGCTATGAAAAAATTGATGACGCAATTGCAGAATTTGAAAAAGTTATATTGTTAGATCCCAATGACAAAAGGGCAAAGGGTTATCTTGAAGAATTAAAGAAAAAGAAAGAGAGGATACCATCATCTAAGAAGATTAAAGAGAAAAAACCGACAAGAATGACACCTGTTTTTACAGGACTATTTTTGGGGTTAATCGTTATCGCACTAATAGTTTATTTTATATTCCATTCTTTTAGAAATATTCCAGTGAAAGAATTGAAGGGTCTCGCAATAGTCAATACGATACCTTATGGAGCTTTAATAATCCTTGATGATGATAGCACAGGGAAGATAACCCCTGCAGAGTTGGAAAGTTTAAAGGTCGGAGAGCATCAAATTGAATTAAAAAAAGAAGGTTATAAACCATTTGTTCAGAAGTTTGAAATCAAGGGCAATGACACAGTAAGACTTGACATAACGCTAATAACTGAAATTGCAAAACAAGATACTGTAATTGAAGTTAAAAATCCGGCCAACAAAAAGCCATTGCCTCCGGTTCAGGGAACGAGTTATTTAAAAGTGAAGGTTGAACCCTGGGCAAAAATATATATTGATGGCAAGTATATTGAAACTACACCCATTGCCGGTAATTTAACTGTCAGTTCAGGGGTTCATAATATACGCCTTGAGAATCCAAATTTTAAAATATGGCAGAGAAATATTAAATTCGCTCCGAACGAAACCATTGATTTAAATGTGCGGCTTGAACCACTTGAAGGAGCTTTAAAACTCGTTGTTAAACCCTGGGCAGATGTCTATATAGATGGCAAATTCTATGAAACAACACCGATTGCACAGCCGATTAAATTATCTGCTGGACAGCATAGATTAAAATTGATAAATCCTTTATGTAAGACCTATGAAGAAGTTATTACGATCAAGCCGAATCAGGTTTTGAAAAAGGATATTGAACTTGAGAAAAAATAAAAAGTTTTAGAAAGGAGAGTTTATGTTCAAAAAACTTATTCTCTTTGCTATTTTATCTGGCATTTGTTTTGGACAGCAGGTGACTGGAGATTCTTTGTTAAGAATGCTGGACAGTGCAAAATTATATTATAATAATGGTGAATATGAGAATGCAATCAAACAATTGGAAGGTGCACTTCAGTATCTTAAACAGTTAAACAAAAATGAACAGGTTGAGGCATACAAATATCTTGGATTCAGTTATGTTGCATTTGGTGATAAAGAAAAGGCAAAAGAACAATTTAAAAAGGCACTCAGTCTTGACCCTAAGTTAGAATTAGACCCTGCTACTGTCTCACCGAAAATCATAAAAGTATTTGAAGAAGCAAAGGCTGAAATGATCGCTATTACACCTGTTCCTCAACCGGTTCAACCCACCCCACCTAAACCGGTTGAGCCAGTTGTAAAACCAAAGAGTGTGAGTACCTCTGGCGCACTATTACGCAGCTGCTGCCTCCCGGGCTGGGGACAGATGTATAAAGGTGAAGATTCAAAGGGAAAGATAATGCTCATCACCACGGCAATTCTTTTTCCCACCACGCTTATTGCGACTTCAATTCAAAATGTAAAACACGAAAATTATCTTAAGATTGAGCCAGGCAATGAAGATGAAATGGACCGCGCTTATAAAGAATACAGGGCATGGTACAATATCTCTGCAATCTGCTGGCTCGGTTATCTTGGATTTTATGGTTATAATATTTATGATGTTATAACTTCAAAACCTGGAATCAGATCCTCGATGATAGAAGATAATAATAGAATTTACTGTAGATTTAATGGTGAAGAATTGGACGTTGGATACAATTTTAAGATAAAATAAATTTTTTAAATTAAGGGGGATAAAATGAAGAAAATTATAGTTATTGCAATGATTACCCTATTCGCCGGTTGTTTAAAACCACCGAGGGATAATCCATACGACCCAGATAACCCAAATAAGGCATATTTGGCTGGTTATGTTAGTTCTGCAGATGGTAAAATTTCTGGTGCAGAGGTAAAACTGCTGACTATGGATGATTCTATATATTCGATAACATCATCGAATTCCGCAGGTTGGTATGAATTTACAAATGTTAACCCGGGAATCTATAAATTAATTGCCTTTGCCCGTAATTTTATTCCCACCGAATATTCACCGGAGAGCCTTCCTGCAGGTTCTTCTGATACAGTTGAACTTTACTTCAACGCAGTGAAATATACCTTTGATGAAGAAGATACCGGTACTGTCGAGCCAACAGACTTTAAGAGACTTTATGGCAACTGGCGGGTGGTTAATGACAGCACTGCCCCATCTCAACCAAACGCATATAATTGCTTCAGCCAGATTGGAATATCTAACTATGCTAAAACGGTTTCTGATTTCTCAATCGGATTAAATTTCAAGTTTCTAACCCCGGTGGATACATTCAGTTATGCAGGTGTTATTTTAAGGATGAAGGATACTATAAACTATTATTCTGTTTCTGTATCAAGAAAGGCTTTGATTTTTGCTAAAATAAAGAATGGAAATCCAATTCCTCTTGATTATTACCCATTATTTATCAATCAAAACCAGTGGTATGAATTGTGGGTTGATGCAATCGGCAGCGAATTTAAAATATACTTTGATGGCGATTTAAAGATTGAAAAGAGCGATACAGAATTCTCTCAAGGCAAGGTTGGGCTATTTATAAGCCGAGAAACGGCACCCCCGATATCAGTAAACTTTGATGATGTAATTATCTGCAGATAGTGGCAACATTTTTAATCCATAAAAGTAATGAAGAGACCCAGGTAGTAAAATTAGAAAAGGAATTTTTCACGATAGGCAGACGCGAAGATAATGACATAGTCCTTGATGATATTTTTGTCTCAAGACATCATGCTGAGGTGGTCAAAAAAGGAGAAACATACATAATCAGAGACCAGAAGAGTCGCTATGGGACCTATGTAAATGGGATTCGAATAACCGAAAAGAAATTAGATTATGGTGATGAGATACAACTGGGGAATGTCTTGATTACATTTGTTGACGAAAAGCGACTCGGTCCTATTCCTGAACGAAAGACTGTAAAAAGAAGATTCGGGGATTTTGTTGGTATTGATAAAAAATTAGAAGAATTAAAGACGCTTATTGCAAAGGGTGAAAAAAAGGACAAATTATTAAAAATTACAGATGAAATAAAACAGACAGTAGATTTGTACCAACAGAATCTCGTTGAGGCTGAAAAATCAAGGGAAATTGCTTCAACCCTGTGTGAAGTAGGCAAGGTTATAAATTTTGTCTTTGATCTGAATGTCCTTTTGAATCTCTTGATGGACCTCGCATTAAGAATAATCCAGGCAAAAAGGGGATTTATAATGTTGTATGATGAAAAATCTAATGCCCTTAAGACCAAGGTTGCAAGGAATATGGGTGGTGAGATTGATCCTAAAAAATCTTCTGGAATCAGCCAGGGCATTGCTCTTGAATCCTTCAAAACCAAGAATATTATTACAACTGAGGATGCAACAAAAGATAATAGATTCAAGACCCAGGAGAGTGTTATCACCTATGCCATTGGTTCGGTCATATGTGCCCCGCTTCTCACAAAAGAAAAAGATATCCTCGGCGTTATTTATCTTGATAATCCAGTTGGTTTAAATAGATTTTCTGAAGATGATATTCAGTTCATTGAGTCTTTTGCGAGTCAGGCAGCGATAGCGATTGAAAATGCCCAGTTATATGAGAAGATAAAAAAAGAAGAAAGGATTACGGAAAGATTACAGAGATTCTTCTCGCCCGAAGTTGTAAAAAAAATTATTGCTGAAGAAAAGGCAATAAAACCGGGCGGTGAGCACTGCATCGCTACAATTCTTTTTTGTGATATCCGTGGTTATACATCGCTTACCGAAAGGATTGATACGGTTATTGCACTTGAGATTTTGAATGATTTTTTGAGCAGTATGACCGAAGAGGTATTTGTACATGAAGGGACCCTTGATAAATATATCGGAGATTGTGTAATGGCGATATTTGGTGCACCGGTTGTCCATCCCGATGACCCACTGAGGGCGATAAAGTGTGCCTTAGGAATGAAGAGCAGGGTTGAAGAATTAAAGAAGAGATGGAAGGAAAAACTAAATATAAAAGATGTTGCATCATTTGAAATCGGAATCGGGATTAATACCGGTGAGGTTATTGCCGGTAATATTGGAAGCGAAAAAAGGCTTGAATACACAGTCGTTTCTACCGCAGTGAATATTGCATCAAGGCTTGAAGATATTGCAAAGCCGGGTCAGATTTTAATCAGTAGAAACACCTATGAACTGGTAAAAGGAAATGTAAAGGTTGCTCCATTATCACCCGTCAAATTAAAGAATATAAGTCAGCCCGTTGAAATTTTTGAACTTATTGGGTTGGTGTGAATTAAACCTCGTTAAACCTTGACTCGGTGCGTTTTCTGGGTATAATTAAATATGGAAGAACGCATAAATACCGTATATATCGAAGAAGAGATAAAATCAAGTTATCTTGATTACGCAATGAGCGTCATTGTGGGTCGGGCTTTGCCCGATGCTCGCGATGGCTTAAAACCAGTCCAGCGCCGGATTCTATATGCAATGAATGAGGCAGGGCTTGCTTCAAACCGTGCCCATAAAAAGAGTGCTACGGTGATCGGTGATGTGCTTGGTAAATACCACCCCCACGGTGATATGGCAATATACGATGCCCTGGTCAGAATGGCACAGGATTTTTCAATGCGCTATCCCTTGGTTGATGGCCAGGGTAATTTTGGTTCAATAGATGGTGATGCAGCAGCGGCATATCGTTATACCGAAGTTCGTTTTACACCGATTGCCGAAGAACTTTTAAGAGACTTAGAAAAAGATACGGTAGATTTTATTCCGAATTTTGACGGCAGGTTAAAGGAACCTGTCGTCCTGCCTGCTGGTTTTCCAAATCTACTGTGTAATGGTGCTTCAGGTATTGCAGTCGGAATGGCAACGAATATCCCACCCCATAATCTTGGTGAAGTTATTAATGCGCTAAACGCAATGATAGATGACCCTGAGATAGAAGATAAAAAACTTTTAAAATACATTCCGGGACCGGATTTCCCAACCGGTGGAATCATCGCTGGAAAAAAGGGTATTGAAGATGCATATTTAACCGGCAGGGGTAGAATCTTTGTAAGGGGAAAGATAAAGGTTGAAGATTTAAAGGGTGGAAAACAGGCGATTGTGATAATGGAGATTCCGTATCAGGTAAACAAGGCAGCACTCCTTGAAAAGATGGCGCAACTGGTCAAAGAGAAAAAGATTGAAGACATTTCGGACTTAAGGGATGAATCAGATAAGGATGGGATAAGGGTCGTTGTTGAATTAAAAAGGGATGCCAATCCTGAAATTGTTTTGAATAATCTCTATAAATATACAAATTTACAAACAACATATAGCATTCAAATTCTTGCATTGGTTGATGGAGTTCCTAAGACTATCACTCTAAAACAGGCACTAAGGTATTTCCTTGATTTCCGTTTTGAGGTCATAACCCGCAGGACAAAGTTTGAACTTGCCGAGGCAGAGAAAAAGGCACATATCCTTGAAGGATTGAAGATTGCGATAGAGAATATAGATGAGGTAGTAAATATTATTAAAAAATCTGCAGATGTAAAGACTGCAAAAGAAAGATTGATGAAGAGATTTTCACTCACCGAGGTTCAGGCGCAGGCAATACTTGATATGCGGCTTGCCCGATTGACCAATCTTGAGAAAGAGGCACTGGAAAAAGAATACTTAGGATTAATAAAAGAAATTGCTCGATTGAAATCAATTCTTTCATCACCAAAAGGGGTATATGGTGTAATAAAAAAAGAATTGAACGACCTTGCCGCAAAGTATCAGGATAGCCGCAGGACCACGATTACAGAAATGGAGCCTGAAGAACTCACGATTGAAGACCTGATCGCGGAAGAGGATATGGTTATTACCCTTACCCAGCGTGGATATATAAAGAGACAGCCTATCACAACTTATCGCAATCAGACCCGTGGGGGACAGGGGAGAAAACTTGTTGAGACCGGAGAAGAGGATTTTGCAAATCAATTGTTGATTTCAAAGACCACCGATACCCTTTTATTCTTTACCGATACGGGAAAGGTATATGCGACAAAGGTATATGAAATTCCTGAGGCAGGTCCATTTTCAAAAGGCAGGTCAATTGCAAATTTGATTGAAATGGGTGAGGGTGAGAAGGTCACCGCCTGTCTTGGTATAAAAGAATTTTCAAATAAATTCTTTATCTTTATGACGACAAAATTTGGCAAAGTGAAAAAGACCGCGCTTGATGAGTATGAGAATGTCAGGAAGAAAGGGATTATTGCAATAAAATTAGAAGAAGACGATAAATTGATCGCTGCGGAACTCACAACCGGAAAGGATTCTGTATTATTGACGACACGGGATGGCCAGACGCTGAGATTTTCTGAAAAGAAGATAAGACCGATGGGAAGGAATGCAAGCGGTGTCAGGGGAATGAAACTTGAAAAGGGTGATGAGGTTGTGAGTTTTAATATCGCCCGTGAAGAAGAGGATATGCTAATTATTGGTGAAAATGGGCTTGGAAAGAGGATAAAATTTGCTGATGTGAATGAGAAAGGAAGAGGTGGTAAGGGTGTTCGGGCAATGACAATTGATGAAAAGACTGGAAAGGTTGCGGGTGCAGTAAATGTTAATGACGAAGATGATTTGATTGCAATGACCAAGAGTGGTAAAGGCATAAGGACCCCAGTGAATGCGATAAGGGTAATGGGAAGGGCAGCAAAGGGCGTAAAAATCATCAGTCTTGAAAAGGGCGATAAGGTCGCTTCAGTTGCAAGGATAAAGGCTGAGGTATAGCCAGGCGTGCAACGCATACCGTGAAACGAAGACGATCAACGAAACGGGCTGCGAAACCGTATGACGATTTACGGGATTCTATGAGGCAATCCTGGGATGAATATTTTATGGCGATTGCAGAACTTGTCGCAAAACGTTCCACCTGTTTACGCAGGCAGGTGGGGGCGGTCATTGTGAAAGATAAGAGAATCCTTGCAACCGGCTATAATGGTGCACCGAGCGGGATTGCCCATTGTGAAGAGGTAGGGTGCTTGCGCGGGAAGATGGGTATTGCATCAGGTGAAAGACACGAATTATGCCGTGGTGTCCATGCTGAACAGAATGCAATTATCCAGGCAGCAAATTTTGGGGTAAACATTGAAGGTTCTACAATCTATACTACGCATCAGCCCTGTTTTATCTGCACAAAGATGTTGATAAATGCAAAGATCAAAAAGATAATATTCAAAGAGCCATACCCGGATAAATTGGCGATTCAAATGCTCAAACAATCCGGCATAAAATTCAGTAAGCTTAAGAAATAAAAGCAAATTTTGGTGATTTAATTCATTAAATAAATGTAGTATTTGGAATGAAAAAATTTATTATAATTTTTGGATTTATTGTGTTAGGAAAGAAACTTTTTAATTGGCATATTGACATCTATTAATTTATAAATATAATTCACCATGGACCAGGCAATGGCAAAGATATACAGCGACGCCCTCCAGGCTTATGAAAAAGGACAGGTTAGGGAGGCAATTGAAGGTCTCAGAAAGGTGGCTTCAGCATATCCCAATTATCCTGATGTCCATAATGCCCTTGGGCTTGCTTATTCGCTCGCCGGAAATTACAAATATGCGATTGAAAGTTTTAAAAAGGCAATAGAAATCAATCCTGAATACATTGAGGCATATGTAAATATGGCGATTGTCTATAATGAGCAATGTCAGTTTGATGAGGCTATAAAGTCATTTGAGAAAGCAGCCGCCCTTGAAACAAAGGAAAAAGGATATTCGCCTCAGTTAAAGATCAAACTTGCCAATACCTATATGCAGCTCGGTGATACCTATTATGAATTACAGGAATATAAAAAGGCAAGAGATGAATACCAGAGGGCAATGGAAGTTAGCCCAAACTTTCTTGATATCAAATTGAAACTGGCTAAAACCTATAACCAGCTTGGTGACCATAAAGCAGCAGAAAAATTGCTCCACGATATATTAAATCGTAACAAAAAATATCTTGAGGCAAGAGTTCTTTTGGGTTTATGCTATTATCAGCAGCGTAAACACGATAATGCAAAAAAAGAGTGGGAAGAGGTTTTGAAGATAGATCCTACGAATATCAAGGCAAAGGCATATTTAAATATGCTAAAGGAGAAAAAGAATGGTTAAAAAATTCAAAAAGTCAGAATTAAAAGAATTTGAAAAGATATTACTCAAGGAGCGAGAAAAAATATTGAAGGGGATAGATTATGGAACTGGACAGATTTCTACTACCCAGACTGAGGCATCGGGTGACCTTTCAGCGTATGCAAACCATATGGCTGATCAGGGAACAGAAACAGAAAAGAGGGAGTTATCTTCTTTAAATATTACCCGTCAAAGAGAGACATTATTTAATATTGACCATGCATTGAGAAAGATTGTCCAGGGCCGTTATGGTATTTGTGAAAAATGCGGAAAATTGATTGAGAAAAGACGTTTAAAGATAGTCCCCTATGCAAGATTCTGTATCAAATGCACCGCGAAGTAAAAATATTAAATATTTTTTAATCCCGGTCGTTCTTGCATTATTTTTAGACCAGATTTCAAAAATATTAGTCGTAAATTATTTAACACCATTTGATCCACCGTATGAAGTAATCGGCTCAATCCTTAGATTCAATCTCGCGTATAATCCCTATGGTGTTTTCAGCATCTCTTTTGGTCCTCCGTACTTATATTATTTATTCCATATGATTGGTATTATAATATTCACAATCTTGGGACTTTCACAGAATTCAAAATTCCGAGTTGTCCTTTTTGGATTAATTGTAGGTGGTGCCATTGGTAATATTGCCGACCGCATCAGATTGAAATATGTAATAGATTTCATTGATATGGGCATAGGTAACCTGAGATGGTTTACCTATAATCTTGCAGATGCATTTGTCGTAGTAAGTGCTATTTTATTGATTATAAACGAACTTTTCTGGAACCGCAGTAAGAATCCTAAAACTTAGATCTAAATCGGTCTTTTAACTCAGCTTTCTTACCTTTATTCCAACCCGATACTTTACTGAAATAACCGGTTACCCTTGTGATATGGTCAATCTTTTTGCTCCCGCATAATGGACAAGATTCCGCCAGCCCCCGCGATGTTCGGAAACAAGAATTGCAGGTTGTAAATTCTGGAGAGAATGCAATCTGGGCATTGCGCGTATTGTTAAATGTCTTTACTACAAAATTTGCAATAGATTCTTTTGGTGGTTGTGACTCGCCCAACCAGACATGGGTCAATGCGCCAGCCTCAATCATATCATGGAATTTCCCTTCAACCTTTACGCGCTCAATCGGATCAATAGCCATACCGATATTCAGATAAGTTGAGTTTGTATAATATACGGAATTCGTTTTAATGTCGCCTTTGACAACAGATAGTGCTTCATTGGGGAAATGCTCAAGGTCAAGACGCGCCATACGGTGGGCAGCAGACTCAGCAGGTGTCTGTTCCATAACAAACCGCATATTATATTGCTTAGAAAGTTCCTTTACTTTATGATACATATAAGATATAACTTTTAATCCAAATTTTAAGCTCTCTATATCTTCATGCATTTCTTTACCGGTATGATACTGAACGAGTTCGTTTAATCCTAAAAGGCCAATGAGAAAAGTTGCTCGGTGCAGACGAAGATAGGGTTCGCCATCCTGTTCCATTGTTAAAAGGGCAAGCGGTCCTTCGTCCTTGAGATTTATCAATTTTTCAATAAATAACTTTTTCTGAATATGTGCCTTAACTGCGTAATCAAGCAACTGGTCAATCTTTTTGAATAATAATTCATCATTACCTTTTGCGAAATATGCTGCACGGGGAAGATTTAGAGTGACATTCTGTAATGCTGTATAACGCATTTTCCACGGTGTTTTGGCGTCATCTATGTCGCTTTGTTCCAGTTTAAATGATAATCTACAACATTCTGAAATCTTTGCGGTTTCACCACGGTCAAAGACATAATAGGTATTACCACGTTTTGAAGAAACTTCGGCAATGTGATTTAGAAAATCCTGCCATCCAGGGGTGCGGAAAAAATCTTCGGTAATATGGACAAGTGGCTTGGGGAAGAAGAATGGTCTACCGGTTCCATCTCCATCAAGATATATATCAAATAATGCCCAGGCAAATTTTTGTGCTTCAGTCTGATAATCAATATATTTCTTTCCGGTATATTGACCACCAGGACCAATGGCATCAACCTCTCTAAAGTGCTTTGGGATTTCCCAGTAAATATTTAAATCTGAGAATATTGCCTGTCCGCCGCGGGCTACCGATTGCTGGGAATATTCAAAGACCATCATCTGGGCGACCTGATGGATTTCTTTGTCAGACATTCCAATTAAAAAAGGAGCGAAGAATATATTTACTGCATCCCAGCCAATAGCACCGGCAAAATGTCCCTGGAGTGCTGCCGAGAATTTCACCATATGGGCAAGAAGTGTATCAGGGTGTTTCGCGGGTTTTGCAATTGATAATGCATTCGGCAAATTCAAACCGAATTTTTTTACATATTCAAGGGATTGTCCTGAGCAATAAGGACGGTCCCCAAACCCCAAATCATGAAGATGAATATCACCCCTTATATGGGCATCGGCGACCTCACGGCTGAATATCTGAGACAGCATATATTGTTTTTTTATCGTTTCGGCAAGGGTCATATTCGTTGCTTCCGGATTATGGGGAATATTGGCATTTTCACGGTTTGCATAAAGAATAATCTTTTCTGCATCATATAGTGGCACACCGAGACGCATATGGCGCAAACGGGCATGCTCAAGCCCGTGTTCAATGAGTTTCATATTTACAATTTCTCTTATAAGGGCTGAAGATAGTAACTCAACATTTGAATTTAATATCGTTTCTTCAGTCTCCCGGGCAATCTTTTCCGCAGTATCACGGTCAATATTTGTTTCATTTAATAAAGCATCAACTATCTTGGAACGGTCCCAGGATATAAAATCATCATCCGAAGTACGCACAAATAATGCATAATCTGTAGTTTCCCGTTCTTCGGGTTTTTTTTCTAATAATCTTTTCTTTCTTAATATTTCTCTTTGTTTCCTATATAAAATAAATGCCTTTGCAGTTCGGGCATTACCATTTTCAATTAGAACTTTTTCAACTGCATCCTGAATTTCTTCTACTGTCGGTGGTTTATCCCCCTTTATTGTATAAAGGAATAAAACCACCTCATCCGCTAATGCCTCCGCAATCTTTCTATTTTCTCCACCTACTGCCCTTGCCGCCTTGAATATTGCATTGGCAATCTTTGATTTGTCAAACGGAACAACCTTTCCATCCCTTTTTATAACATATTGAAAAATTTTTTCCTTAGGAATATCCTCACCAAGGCTGAGTCTTAATGCTTTTTCTTCCATCTTCGCTCCTTTTTTAATTTTTGTAATTCTTGAGCAAAATAGTCTATATTTTTAAATTTTTTGTAAACGGATGCAAATCTTACATAAGCAACCTCATCTATTTTTAATAAACGGTCTAAAACCATCTGCCCAATCTCTGAAGATTTCACCTCCATTTTATAACGGTCTGAAAGAGAATCTTCTATTTCGTTAACGATAGATTCAATCTTTTGTGCTGAGATGGGTCTTTTTCGACAGGCAAGCGCAATACCACCCAAAAGTTTTGAACGATCATAAGGTTCCCTTGTGCCATCTCGTTTTATAATAACCAACGGCATTCTTTCAACTGTTTCATAGGTGGTAAAACGAAAATGGCATTTTAGACATTCCCTTCTCCTTCTTGTTACAGAACCTGCCTGCGAACCTCTTGTTTCAAGTACTTTATCACGATTGTGACCACATCTCGGACACTTCATAATCTCCTTCTTTTATATGGTATCCCTACCAATAAAAAACACTACATATAGAGCCACGCACCCATTATATCCATAATTTCAATTATGTCAAGAGGGAAGTTAAAAGTTAAATTTTTGACTTAAGGCTATGCATTATTTTATCCAAATTTTTTTTTAATCCAACACTTATTTCTTCTCCAATCGTTCCTTTTTTATCAACAACAATGCCAAAAATTTTTATTTTTTCGGGCAATTTAATATTTAATTGTCTACCGAGTTCAACAGCATTAGCAAAATTCAAGCTGTGTAAATAAGAAAAACTTTTTAACCCCGCAAAATCTTCAAGTCTTAATTCTATTAAACTGCCCGGTGGTAAATCAGGTTTTAAAAAACTATCAATTACAATTACTTCATCGAAACCTTCTATTGCCTCAAGAAAATCAATGCCACTGAAGGCACCGGTCTTTAGTTCATAATCAGGAAAAATGTCTTTTAATCTTTGAGCAATGATTATACCCAAAGCATCATTGCCACAATATTCATTACCAAGTCCTAAAAGCAATTTTTTCATCTTGGTAATTATATTCCAAAAGTTTATATAATCAAGAGATTTACCAGACAATCAAAGAACACGACAAAATAACCAAAACAAAGTCCCCCTTGAAAAAGGGGGACTTAGGGAGATTATAAAAATATCAATCGGTTAGTTTTTTATCGTTCTGATAACCTCACCATCTTTATTATGGATATTTATCTCAATTGGCACCTGTCCCGGTAGATTATGCGTGGCACAGGCAAAACATGGGTCATAGGCACGGAATGCCATTTCAATCATATTCAATAAGCCATCATTTACAACACCATTTTTAATCAAATTTCTTGCTGCCTTTTCAATGGACATATTGATTGCCGCGGAGTTATTGACTGTTGCAACTATTAAGTTTGCTTTGGTCAATCTTCCTTTTTCGTCGGTTTCATAATGGTGGTAAAGCGTTCCTCTTGGTGCCTCAATCACACCGATTCCTACCTTTGGAGTCTTGAAATCCATATTCCTGATCTTTGGGTCAACTATCTCTGGGTCATTTATCAACTCTACCATTTTTTCTGCAGCCTGCATCGCTTCAATGACCCTTGCCCAGTGCGTTGCAAGTGTATTATGAACCGGTTTTCCACCCAAAGTTGCATAGAATTTTTCATAGTGTTCCTGGGCAATGGGTGTAGCCATTCCATCTGATGCATTGAGCCTGCCCAGAGGTGCAACCCTGTAAACCCCACTGTCCTTGCCATCAACAAATCCTTTCCAGCCCACATTCTTTAGATAAGGGAATTTAATATAAGTCCAGGATTCAACTCCTTCGGCAATGTGGTTGAGATAATCCCTTACCTTGAATTTTGCAAATTCTTTTCCATCCGGGTCAACGACACGAATCCAACCATCATAGAAATTTACTCTGTTATTGTCATCAACGAGTCCCATATAGTAAGTCTTGTGCTTGTAGATATCGCCGACGATCAGATCAACATAGGCTTTATTCTTTAAGACAATATCATCAAATGCCTTTAGTGTGAACTTGGCGAACTCCACTGCATCTTCGGCAATCTTCTTCCATTCTTCCTGCTGTTCTTTTGTGATACCCTTGGAGACACCGCCGGGAAGTCCATTGACCGGATGGACAACCCTGCCACCAAGTGTTTGAATAATATTTCTTGTCCGTTTTCTTATATCAATCACCTTTTTGCCGATTTCCAATCCAACCTTTGCAATAACACCAAGCACATTACGCTGTCCTGCAGGCGCGTCAGGTCCAACAATAAAATCCGGACCACCGAGGAAATAAAAATGGAGATTATGGTCTTCAAACATAAATGTATTATACTGAAATTCCCTAATCTTTCTTGCAGCAGGTGGTGGTTCTACTCCGTATAAATCATCGAGTGCCTTGGTTGAACACATATGATGGGCAGTTGGACAGACCCCGCAAATTGTCTCGGTGATTCTCGGCATCTCTTCAGCAAGTCTTCCAATCGCAAATCTTTCGTAGCCGCGTAATTCTGGAATCTGGAGACAGGCATGGGCAACATTCCCAGCATCATCAAGGAATATATCTATCTTACCGTGTCCTTCTAATCTTGTTATTGGGTCAATTGTAATTTCTTTATACATACTACACCCCCTGCTTTCTGCGCAAAATTGAAGTGGGCAGAGAATACATATAGAAAAGGCCTATGGGGTCAATGATTTGTTCTGTTATCTTCTTAGCCTCTTCTTCGGTATTCGCATCAATGATTGAGGCAAGGGCAGATAAGAATTTTGCACCCTGGTCAATCACTTCCTTTGTTGGACCAAAACATCCCCGGCAGGGAATATTTGCATTGATACATCTTTCACCACAGCCACCGCGGGTTGCCGGTCCAACACAGATTATCCCTTCAGCAAGAAAACATTTTTCAGGGTCAGCAATGACTTCATGGATTCTTTTTATCTCTTTTATGACCATCTTGTCTGGTTTTGTTTTATTTCTCGGACAGGTTTCACACAAAGATTTTTCGGAGGCGATCACTGTTCCTTTGGGCGGTAGGTTCCCCGACAACAGGGTTAAAACCCCTTTCATTATTAAATCTGGCGGCGGCGCGCAACCTGGAAGATAGTAATCAACATCTATTGTTTGATCAAGGGATTTCACTGTATCATAGAATTCAGGGAGGGTCAATTTCCCCTGCGGGATTTCTGTAACTGGTTGTGGATAGACATTATTAGGATTGACCGTTGTGTGGGTCAATTTGTATGCAGTTTCAAAAATCTCTTTTCTGTTAGCGACATTTGCCAATCCCGGGATACCACCGAGGTGGGCACAGGCACCGAAGGCAACGACGAGTTGAGACTTCTGTCTCAAAAGTTTAACGATGTGCTCCTGTTCTGAATTTCGGACCGAACCATTGATAAAACTAACAAGAATGGATTTATCCGGCATTGCTTCAATATCTTTATATTTGAAATCCATTGCTACAGGCCAGAGGATTATATCAACTGCATCAACTACTTTTAATATATCTTCAGCAAGATCAACAACCGCCTCTTCGCATCCGCCACAAGAGGCACACCAGTATAAGGCAACTTTAGGTTTTGCCATTACGCCTCCTTTTTTAGAGGATTGGGACCTAACTTTTTGATATCCTCAACAAATTCTTTTATTGTACGTGCAAATTTTGTCCCCTCAGCCGCAGATATCCATTCCAAGCGTACTCTCCGTTTATCTATACCCATCTCTTCAAGAAGTTTTTGTAAAATGGCGATACGCTTATTGGTTTGGTAATTACCAGTCTGATAATGGCAATCTCCAAAATGGCAACCACCAATGAAAACACCATCCGCACCTTCTTGTAATGCCTTTAATATAAAAGAAGGTTCCAGCCCGCCCGAGCACATCAATCTTATTGGAACTATATTAGGTGGATACTGGAGTCTGCTAACGCCTGCAAGATCCGCTGCCGCATATGTACACCATTTACACATAAATCCAATGATTTTTGGTTCAAAATTTTCATTCATAATATTTCTCCTAAGGACAATTTTATTTAATTTATAGAAAAAGTCAAGCAAAAATTTTGGATAAGACTGATATGATATTCAAGCATACAGCAATTAAAGCATGCGTTATCCGGGGATATAAAGGGAAAGGGGTGGGGTAAATTGAAACTCGGAAAACGGTTGCGAAATGCGTAACGGCTTAGAAAGTCGGTTTCGTTTCACGACCAACGACGGACGAAGCGCTTTTCGCAACCGACAAACGAAACAGAGGATTTTATATTGATATCTTATTTGGTTTCGGTTTTGTCCGAGTTAGGGGATATAAAGGGAAATCAAGGGATACCATGGGAGTGTATTTAATTCGTAAGAATTTTATAAAAGGCTTACGCATTAATTCCAACCATAAAACTATCCACCCACGAACATAATTATCGCTATCGCTTGGGGCAGTATGATGTGGGGTTTGGGATTGGAAATAAGATAGGGTTTGGTTAGTGGTTTTGTTAAATGTAGGGCAAGGCTTGAGCCTTGCAACAAAAATAAGCAAACCTAAAGGTTTGCCCTACAATACTCTGTCACACTGAATTTATTTCAGGGTCTTAAAAAGTTTTATGATTTTTCGAGCATTGTCCCGATGAAAATTGGAATACGGAAAATGGCATGAGATGCCGAAATAGATTCGGCATGACATTG
>JBDRVV010000007.1 GCA_039802005.1 candidate division WOR-3 bacterium | reverse complement strand
AATACATCCGCATATCATTAGAAAATTCAATACCAAACATCGGGTCCATTAAAGTTTTGAATGGACTATTCTGGGTAGATGATTCATAACGGGCTTGGGCAGCCTTAATCTCTAAATTATAGACCAATGCCGAATCAATAAGGTCATTTAAATCAAGTGATTCACCCAAAAGAACCAAGAAAGTTGCGGGAATAAAGAATATTACCATTATTTTTGCCATCATTATTTATGACGAAATCACAAACAGAAAGTTACGAACATCTTGCAGTGAATTGTATTTGCCTGCCAAAATTGTAGTCCTATCTTAACAATGAACATTTACGCATCCTGAAGGTTGTAATTACCTTGTTATTCGTCCGGTTAAATCGGACGCTACATTTATAAAATTGTCACCAGCAGGTGCAGGAATCGCCACAATATGGACAGGGTGATTTTATATTTTTAGAATTTAGTCGCTCCTCAAGACATCTACACCTTTGATTACATTTTTCAAGTGCCTGATTTATTAAAACAGTATCACAGGTGCAGGCGTTCGGTTTTATATTTTTTAGGATCTCCATCTGTGCCTCATTTACTTCGGCAATTCTTTTTAGCATAGTTAATGTTCTATCTTCGTTGAGCGATTGTGAGAGATTATAGGCATTTTCTGTTTCACCGAGCATTGTAATGAGTATTGTTTCATCCACCTTTCTGTTTTTATTGAAGGAATAAACTAATTCTTCTTTACGCCGGTCAGCAAATTTAATATGGAGGACAGTCTTTCCCTCTGGAGTGAAAGTAAGTGAATATTGAATTTTTTCAGAGATTCTCTTGAAAGGATATAATACATCGCCAGGCATACTGCGAGAACTAAATAGTAGTCCGGAACCAAAAATAAGAATTGCAATAATAATTACTGCAAATACCCTACTTAAAGCAGGCTGTAGCACAAAAAATCTATTGAGAAGAGGGAGTTTCTCACGCTTATAAAAAATCTCTCTCGCCTCTGAGACTGTCCGTGCAATTGCTCTCTCACCAGGTTCAACCCTGGGTAATTCTTTAAATTCCTCTGCTATTTGTAATAACTCCCTTAATTCATCTTCATATTCAGGGTATTCTTTTATCTTCTCATTAACATCCCTACCTTTTGCCATCTCTTTTAGCAATTGGTCTAAAATCTCTTCAATCTTTAATTTCATATCCCTTTTTCCTGAAATATTCCCTTAATGATTTTAATGCGCGATATTGCAGGACCTTGATTGCACCCGTAGATTTGCCCATAATCTGAGCAATCTCATCGTTGTCATATTCCTGAATAAATTTCAATGTGATGACCTGAGCTTGCTCTTTTGAAAGATGTGCAATTGCCTCTTTTAACTTATCAATCCTTAAAATTTCCTTTGGATTATTATCAGCAGGCAACTCATGGGGCAATTCCTCATAACTCGTCTCTAATTTGTATTTACCTTTCCGATAATAGTCAATCAATGCATTTGCGGCAATCTTATAAACCCAGGCAAAGAAATTGCCTCTCTGTTGTTTAAGTGCCCTTACCATTTTTATAACCACCTCGCTCGCCAATTCTTCGCAATCTGCCTCATTCTTGACACGGTAATACAGATATTTATATATCCACTTATAGACTTCGCGGCACAATTCTTCAAGTGCCAGTTCATCGCCGTTCTTTGCCTTCCTAAGATTCTCAAGGATTGTTTCATCATTATATAGAGACGGAGATTTTTCCATTAAGTAATGCCCCTCAATTACCCAAACCTACAGTTCACTCCACTTCTTTCCCAGTTCGTCGCGCCTTGGCTTATAAACTGTTTCATAGAAATAGCGCTGGGATAAAAGAACCCCCTTGTCGTATTGCTTACAGATTCTTATCGCCTCTTCCCGGGCATCTTTGAATTTTTCACCGAACCTTGATTCAATCTGTCGGGCAAAATCCTCTTTGGTCTGAACTTCATTGCCGATGATAAAATACTGTCTGCCATTGACTTCCACACTATAGGCAATCTCATCACCGAGATTATAGATCTTAAAACTCTTTTTGAGTTTTTCAGCCTCTTTTGCTTGAACCGTTGCCTGTTTTATCTTAAACTCTTTTGGCGCGCCTTTTGGTGCACCCTTAAATCCTTTCTTTGCCGCGGCATAAAATATTGCCCGATTCAGACCAAAGGATTTTGCGGATTCAATCGGCAAGCCCAGGACAAAGGCGCGGGCCGCCTGTAAGGTTGCCATCACCTGGAATCTTCCTACTGCCATAAGACCTCCTCAATTATAAATACCTAAATGCCTAAAATGCCTAAATACCTAAAGATAAATATAGTCAATTGGTTGGGGTTAAGAGGCTGGTTTTTGACTAATTCTATCCCGCATCCCAACCCCAGCACATTAATCATCTTTACTTAATCTTCCGCCAGTGATGAGTAGCGATAGGTCCATCTTTACCAACCCAGTATGGTGAGTCAAGATTTTTTATGATAATCCCTTCTGCACCCTTTGCCACTGCCTTTTGAAAATCCTCTTTTATATCATTCAATCTCTTGTATTCAATCAATTGGAACGGCTTTATAAATTTCAATCTCTGCAGAATTTCCTTTCGCTTTTTCAATGGTAAATCACCAAGGAATTCACCATCTTTATAGATTATATCAAAGACATAGATAATCGGCTCTTTTTTCCTTCTTTTTGCAAATAGACTGGGAATGAACCTTCTGCCTCCGGTTGAATATAACTCGGTATCAAGGATCGTCCCTGATGGTAAATCTTTTAAATATGCAATTAGATAATCAAGGTCTTCAGTCCAGTTTGGTTTTTTTTCCAGTCTCCTTCCCCAGAACTCAATTTTTTTATTATCGTAGATAAGCACCTCCATCCTCCAGCCGTCAATCTTCGGCTCATATATCCATTCTCCTTCAAGTCTCTCTCCAAAATATGGAATTGGCTGCATAAGCCATACCGGACCGGTAAACACGGACAATTATACAATTACGGATGATTTTGTCAATGATTGGGGGAGTCCCCTCACCCTCTAATAATTTCTTTAAACCCTTTGGTTTTGACATGTTTATAAAAATAACGATGTTGAAGTTTAATCTGTCTTTTCAAGATACCATCATCTCTGGTTACATTTTTACCCAGGCTATTTCATCTTTATGATCTTTCTTATATCTATTCTATCTGCCGATTTTACTCTCAAAAAATAGACCCCTGCTGGGAGTTCATTTATTTTGTTTCCTTGCGGGTTGTTTTTCTTTTACTGTGCCCGAAGCTTCCCAGCAAACAAAGGAGGAAACAGGGTTTGCATTAAAGATGTTCGGTGTCCAGGACTGTGCAGTCTGTGATGGATTATACAGCTGTGGTGATAGTGTATCCATAGTGGGAAACAGATTATTTACCTGGGGATAGATAGTATCAACAGCAGTGCAGGTATGGCCATCTGAGTAGAAAGTTGCCATTAAGATGTCCTGCGAAATTGCATCCCAGCCTTTTGTGCTACCAACAATAAGATACCCCTCGCCTCTTGAATATATATTTGAAACTTTATCCAAACTATCGCTACCAAAAACCCGGGAATAGATATGACCGCCACCGCCATCAAACATGCTTATGAGGATATCTTTATTTATCCCCCATCTTGAGGTTGTGCCAGTAACCATCAATCGGTTAGCGGACACATTACAGATTGAAACCGGTATGCCTGCGGTATCTATCCTGCTATCAACGATCCATCTCGTCCATAAATTATTCCCCAGACTATCAAATTTTGCCACAAAAAGATCCCAGGTGTTTGATGACGGTCTGAACATAACGCCCGCAATCGCAAGATTTCTGTCTCCGGTTTCCGTAATTGCTGTGCCATAAGCCGGGTAAGGCAATGTCATTAATTTCGCCCAGAGATGAACACCATCGTTTCTGAATTTTGAAATCAATGGTATACGGGTAGATGAATTTGGAGCATAAAATCCGGTTACGACTACTGCACTATCATGGGTTTTGGTTGCACTATTGGCTTGTGAGCAATATTCATTTGCCATGGCGGTTTGCCATTGTAGATCCCCATTGGCATCAAATGCCGTAAGTAATAGATCCGGAAATCCTCCGGTGTAGGTGAGGCCGGCAATAATATAATTGCCATTGGGGACTTCAACTACCGAAAAGCCTATCTCGGATCTGTTATGATAAAATAGCCGTGTCCACTCATGATTCAGATTTGCATCAAACTTTGATATGAATAAATCCAACCAGGTAAAACTCTTTGAATATCCGACGATAAGAATCTTTCCATCCGAGGTAATAATCATGGAACAGGGATAATCATTCTGGGAAATTCTGAATACCTTTGTTAACAAATGGTTTCCTAAGACATCATACTTAGAAATAAATACATCCGTGCTCTCTGCTCCATAACTTTTTGTCCAGCCGACGACGATTTGATCGTTAAACATTGTAGGAGCAAGTGCAACAGCACTCTCGTTGTTCGTGCCCCCGGTCGTTTCCACATAATAAGCAACAACCGGATTAGAAGAAAGCATGCGCACTATTAAAACAAAGATGAGAGAAACTGGATTTACATGAGTGATAATCCATCCTTTATATTTTACCCTAATATATTATAACGATGTTTGAATTTTTATCAAGGGTAATTTGCAAACGGGTGATATACTTAAAAGTGTGGAAATTTTTCTTGAAATTGAAAGAAAAAGATGTATCATTCCTTATGGTTAAGGTAATTAAAAATGGCAGTATTTAATCCATTTTTCGTTTTATAGTTTCACCCCCCCGTATTGTTAATCAAATCCAAAGCACCTGGTCCCAAACAATACTAAAAATCCAATAATTAAGCAACAACGCATTAGCAGCTAATGCACTCCATCCCTCGTTGCTACATTCCACCGAGACTCCGATACATTATCCACTCACTTTTCGTCTCTATCTCAACAACACCACCTTCTCAATCTGCTTATAATCTCCAGCCTCTAAACGCACAAAATAAACTCCCGCAGGAACACGGCGACCCAAATCATCAGAACCATCCCACACCACCGTTGACCGTTCACCGTTTACCGTTAACCGAGAAAAATCTTTAACCATTCTACCGGTTACATCGTATATCGCAAGGCTAACCTCTGGTTCTGAAAGAACCATCGGTTCTTGAAGAAAGCCTTGCCCTACATTCCCGTTTGGATTCTGGGATTTGGAATTTGTTTGGGATTTGGTGCTTGGGATTTGAAATTTAATAACGCAGTGATTCTGGAATGGATTAGGATTAACATTAAACGCTATTGAAGTCGGTGAAGAAATCTGCTCATCCTCACTAATCCCCACTCCAACATTCGCCTTCGCCAAACAGGAATACTCACCCCAGCCCCACGCCGCATTATAACCACGCACATAATAATAATACTCACCCACCGCATGATTCGTAAAGGTATAGGTCGTATCCGTTATGTTATTCGCAATCACATTGACATTATTAAACAAACAAACCGGCCGAATATCATCAACATAAAAACCACCATTGAGCGTATACCCATCGGTCATAGAACGGAATCTGAAATAAACCGACTTACCAACCCAGTTCGCCAATGAATAAGCCTTGCGCACCCAGGAAGTCTGCGTACCGGTAAAACGCATCGTATCAAGATTGAACCACTCCTTCGTATTCTCCGATACCTCAACCACCGCCACATCATAATTATTCTCCAAGTTATAATAACACCAGAAGGTCAAGGAGTCTCCGGACTGAACAAGATAAGGATGTAATGTCCGTGCCGCACTATTCATATTATTGGTATTACCTGAGAATAAACTATAAGAACCTGAATGATGCTGGGCAGTTGATAAGCTGAATCCCTGCAATACCCATCTTCCTGAACCTGATTCAAGACTATCGGTCTTGATACTCGGATTAGAAAGTTCAACAAGTTCCCATTGGGTGGGATGGTTTTCGGTTGGATTCACTGGATGCCACCTGACAGTGAAATTCTGTCCTACATTTCCAATAGGATAAATCTGCGGTGGTGCCACCTTACCTTCAAGTAACGGTGGAATTGAATCCCGGCACAACTGGGCAAGGTATTTCAGCGCCTTGAAATTTTCATAGAAGATAGGGTCAAGCTGCGAAGTGCTTTGATAAAATGCGGTACCTATCTCGGTTGTATATGAAAGATTAGCAATCCCGCCAATCCAGTGGCACCAGGAGTACAACCAATCAATGCTACTCCCACTCACCGCATATAGAATTTCAGGAATCTGACCCGGAGTATATGTGCCGCCACTCAATTTATTTACCATTCCAGCCATGCGATTTCCAAATCTTGCACAGACAGTGCCATCGGGGATATCATTAGTAGTCCAGCCCCAACCCCACATCAGTAACTCACTGTAACTGTGATACGACATATATGCATTTATTATTTTTGTGCGTGCATATGTAATCAACGCCCTAACTTCATCACCTGAATAGGCATACGCTCCACAGAATGTTTCCTGTGATGGATAGTGGGTCGCCTGTCCCTCATCAACTGCACCCCAATCACCAGCGATATCATCACAACAGCCCCCATAGTTTCTATTCGGGTCTGTACCTGTGGCACCGCCAAATGGCTCACGATTCTTACGCCAGGATAACTGAGATGGATAATCATATACATACCCATCAACATTTATCACCGGAAACGCATATATCTCTATATTATCAACAATCTGCTTTATCTCATTATTCGTCGCATAAACCTTCGTTATTGAATCACAAAACTTGTAAACCACATAAGGAGTCGCCCACTCACGGGCATGATGACAACCATCAATCAAAAACCCTGGCTCGGTAGGATCTTCATAATTAGGATTATCCGAAATCTTCACCCCATATATCCAGCGACCCTGATATGTCCTTATCGGCAGTGAATCAAACTTACAGATTGACGGATAAGTCTGCGCCATCGTTCTCATCATCTGAACATACTGATCATAAGAATAATACTGACCCCTCACCTTCTCTTTCTCTAACTCTAAACTGTAAACTTGAACTTCATACGCCAGTCCTGAAGCAACAATTTTATCCATTGTATTACGGTCAGCCACAATATCATACCACACATTTGCCCTGCCCGTAGCAATATCAAGGTTGTATTTCGGCGATATACGAGCAAGGTCATCCCACCTGCCATACACACGCACAACCATTGTCTGGGCAGATAGAATACATACAACCATTAAAAAAACAGCCGCAAAACGCTTCATAATACCCCCTTTTCAAAGTAAATTATAATGATAAAACTAAAAAAATCAAGGATTGTTTTTTATATCAAATTACATTGACACACATTATATAATTGGGTATAATTACCGCATGGTATTTATTATCGCAACAAATCATTGGCGGTGCTATTTTGTTGCTAAAAATAAAATACACATTAATATTTATTCTAATCTGAAGGAGGACCACAATGAAGAAATTTGAATTGAAGGCTGAACAACTAAGATGGCAATGTACACCAGAACTTTTAAAATTTAAATCAACCGAAGATCTATCCCTTTGCGAAGGGATAATCGGACAGCCAAGGGCAATTGAAGCAATAAAACTGGGGTTGAATGTTAAATATCCCGGTTATAATATTTTTATCACAGGACCAGTAGGAACTGGCAGAACCACTGCAATAACAAAACTGCTTGAAGAACTAAAAACGAAAAAAGATAAACTCAAGGATTTATTATATGTTAATAATTTCAAAAATCCTGATTTGCCAAAACTCATTGTCCTTGATGCCGGCAAGGGTAAACAGTTCAAAGATGATATGACACGATTGATTTATCAATTGAAAACTAATATTCCACAGGTATTTGCAAGTGAAGAATATCAAAAAAGAAGAGAAAGGATTGTAAGTAAATTTGAGTTAGAACAGCAAAAAATGATAAACGAATTTGAAAAAAGGGTCGAAGAAAAGGGGTTCAAACTCGTTCAGGTACAAATGGGACCATTTGTGCGACCTGCAATTTTACCAATCATAGAAGACAAACCAAGAAATTTTGAAGAATTGGATGAATTGATAAAGGAAGGCAAACTGACATCGGACAAATTAGAGAAAATTAAACAGGATTTACAAGAACTGGAAAAAGAGATGAGCACAATTTATGCAAAAACAAAAGAGAACCAGGATAAATTAAACGATGAGATTGCGAAATTGAATGAATGGAGTGTAAAACCAATGGTAAGCCACTTAATTGACGAAATAAGAAAAAGATTTGATAATAAAGATATTAATGAATATCTTGACGAAGTTCTTGCTGAAATTCTTACAAATATTGAGAGATTTTTAAAAAAAGAAACACGACCCGATGAATTCAGATTATTTGATGTAAATCTTCTGGTTGATAATTCAGAAACAAAAAATATCCCGATTATTTTTGAAACCGCACCCAATTTTAAAAATTTGTTTGGCACAATTGAAAGATATTCACCTTCACCCGGTGTACTGACCAGTGATTTTCTTAATATAAAGGCGGGCTCGTTCCTTCGCGCCAATGGTGGATATCTTGTAATAAATGCCTTTGATGCTCTCGTTGAACCTGGTGTATGGCAGACCTTAAAACGTGCATTGCGTAATGGTGTTGTAGACATACAGGTTTTTGACCCATTCTACATTTTTTCCACATCAGCATTGAAACCAGAGCCCATAAGTGTTGATGTAAAAGTCGTAATGATTGGAAACGAATGGTTATATTACCTATTATATTATGGTGATGAAGATTTCAAAAAGATATTTAAGGTGAAGGCAGATTTTGATATAGAAATGGAACGGGATGTAAGAAATATAAATAATTATGCCTCATTTATAAAATCAATCTGTCAGACCGAAAATCTACTACCATTTACAAAAGAAGCAATTGCAGAAATCATAGAATACGGTGTGAGGCTTGCTGGAAGAAAAGATAAAATAACTACAAGGTTCCATTTAATCGCAGATATCATTAGAGAATCTGATTACTGGGCAAGACAGAAGAAGAATACGATAGTTGACGCTGAAGATGTAGAAAAGGCAATTGAAGGCTGGCGAAAAAGAGTTAATATGTATGAAGAAAAGATTCAAGAGTTAATTAAAAAAGATATACTAATGATACAAACCAAAGGCAAGGCAGTTGGACAGGTAAATGGCCTTTCAGTTTATCAATTAGGGGATTATACATTTGGAAGACCAACAAAGATCACTGCCAAAACTTCGGTTGGTAGAGCAGGTATAATAAATATTGAGAGAGAAGCCAATCTTGCGGGGAGAACATTTAATAAAGGTGTCCTGATTATCTCGGGATTTCTACGTTCAAGATATGCACAGGATAGACCACTCTCTATGGATGCAACATTGGGTTTTGAACAATCGTATAGCGAAATAGATGGAGATTCAGCATCAAGCGCAGAAATATATGCAATTCTCTCAGCTCTTTCCAATGTGCCAATAGAGCAGGGAATTGCGGTCACCGGTTCCGTGAATCAGAATGGAGAAATTCAACCCATAGGCGGTGTTAATGAAAAGATTGAAGGATTCTATGAAGTCTGTAAAGCAAAAGGGTTCACCGGGAAGCAAGGTGTAATCATCCCCAAGGCAAATGTCAATGATTTAATGTTAAAACAGGAAATTGTTGACGCAGTGAAAAGAAAAAAATTCCATATTTATGCGATCAAAAATATTGATGAAGGGATTGAGATCCTCACCGGACTGAAAGCAGGTAAAAAAACAAAAACAGGTTTTGAAAAAAATACAATAAATTACCTTGTGGAAAAAAGATTGAAAGAATATGCTGAAAAAATGAAAGGTGAAGAAAAGAGAGAAGAAAAAAGAAATAGAAAATAGAAGAGGGGGCAAACGCCCCCTCTTCTTTTATTTAAGTTTGAAAGTAGCGGGTTTTACCTTTTTGAAGAGCTTGGGATTACGCTTAATCGTTATATAGACCGAACGCTCGGGCTCTTTTCTGTGGAACTTATAGCCACGAGCAATCAACCTCTTTGTAATCTCACGATAATGTAATGGTGTTTTGCTCCTCTTTAGAATATCAACCATCATCATCTTTATTGTAACTCTCTTCTTTTTTATTTTCTTCATGATTTCCTCCCTTTAATTTTTAGTGCACCCGAAAAAATTATTGAATGACAACATTAATAAGTTTGCCGGGCACATAGATTATTTTCTTTATTTGTTTATTATCGGTATGGCGTTTTATCCGTTCATCTGCCAGGGCAAGGGATTTTATTTTTTCTTCATTTGTATTTAACGGGACTGCAATATGACCGCGCACCTTTCCATTTACCTGAAGAACAATCGTCATTTGATCTTCGCTTATGTATCTGGAGTCGTAGCCAATCCAACCCTCTGTGAGCAAACTCCCTTTAAAACCGACCTGGTTCCAGAGTTCATCAGCAAGGTGGGGTGCAAAAGGAGAAAGTAGGTTTATCATAACATAAAGTCCGTATCCAAAAAACTTGTCTCTTTCTTTATATTGATACAAGTCATTCAGCAACTCCCACAACGCAGCAATCGCGGTATTGAATTTGAAAGATTCAAGGTCATCGGTCACACGCTGAATAGTCTGATTTATTTTTATTAGCAACTTCTTTTGATTTTCAGTTTGAGGAGAACCGCATGCTTCTTTTGCAACTGCTTTTTGGTTTTCAGTTACAATCCTATATACGCGGTCAATAAACCGCTGTGCACCCGTTACCCCTTCATCACTCCATTCCATATCCCTCTCAGGTGGCGCTGCGAATAAAATGGTGAGCCGAGCAACATCTGCCCCGTATTTTTCTACAAAGGGGCCGACCGGGACAGCATTGCCTTTTGATTTTGACATCACCTCACCATTTCTCAACACCATACCCTGCGTAAACAGATTTGTTGCCGGTTCATCCACCGGTATATAACCGGCGTCATAAAGAACCTTTGTGAAAAAACGGAAATAAATGAGATGACCAGTGGCATGTTCAATGCCACCAATGTACTGATCAATAGGAAGCCATTTTCTGGCATTCTCCATTGAACAGAACTCTTTATCGTTTCTGGGATCCAGATACCTTAAAAAATACCAGGATGAACAAACAAAAGTGTCCATTGTATCAGGGTCGCGTTTTGCCGGTCTTCTGCATTCAGGACAAGTTGTATTAATAAATTCATCAACTGCGGCAAGAGGTGACTTACCCCTGGGTATGTAGTCTCTTATATTATCAGGTAATAAAACAGGTAATTCTTTTTCTGGGACGGGAACTATTCCACATTTATCACAATAGACTATAGGAATTGGTGCACCCCAGTATCTTTGTCGGGATATAAGCCAGTCTTTTATCTTATAATTTATCTCCTTTCCACCCATACCTTTTTTCTGCAAATATTCTGTAACCGCCTGGATTCCCTGTTCTGATGTCAAACCATTAAATTCACCTGAATTAACCATTATTCCATAATCAATAAATGCATCACTCATATTTTTGGGGTTGATTTCATTATCTTTAGGTTTAATGACAATTTCAATCGGTATGTTATATTTTTTCGCGAACTGAAAATCCCTTGAATCATGCGCGGGAACACCCATTACGACACCACTGCCATACTCAACAAGGACATAGTCAGCAACATATATTGGAACTTCTCTACCATTGATTGGATTGATTGCATAGATACCGGTGAATACACCGTCCTTTTCCTTCTCAGCACGCTCTATGATAGTCCTTCTTGCTGCCTCATTGACATAACTATTAACAGCATCTTTATAGGGTGAATCTTTGATTAAGCCTTCAAGTAATGGATTTTCAGGAGCAATGGAAATAAAAGTAACACCAAATATTGTATCTGCGCGGGTTGTGAACACCTCCAATTTTATGTCTGAATTTTTTACTGGAAATATGATATTAGTCCCTTCACTCTTACCAATCCAGTTTCGCTGCATCTGTTTAACCCTTTCAGGCCAGCCGGAGAGACGGTCAAGGTCTTTAAGCAATCTTTCGGCATAATCGGTAATTTTGAAAAACCATTGATTCAGTTTCCTGCGTTCAATCGGTGATTTGCAGTTAGAACGGTAACAGTGACCATCTACAACCTGTTCATTTGCCAAAACTGTCTGACACCCGGGGCACCAATTCACATATGCCTCTTTTTTATATGCAAGCCCCCTTTTATACATTAACAAAAACATCCACTGGGTCCATTTATAATAATCAGGAAGGCAGGTTATGATCTCTCTATTCCAGTCATAACTTATGCCTAACATCTTCAAAGATTCATCTGAAACGCGGATATTATTCATTGTCCATTCGCGCGGATGGATACCGACCTCAATTGCCCTGTTCTCCGCAGGCAAACCAAACGCATCCCAACCAAAGGGATGTAGCACATCAAATCCTGCTCTTCTTTTGTAGCGGGCAATCACATCTCCAATTACATAGTTTTTACAATGACCCATATGGATGTCACCGGATGGATAGGCAAACATAACCAGATCATAGAATTTCTTTTTTGGATTATTATTGGTAGTAAAAAGCCCATTATCCATCCAGTATTTTTGCCACTTCTTTTCTGCAAGTTGATGATTATACACCATATTTAAAATGTTTTAACTATTAATTAACTGTCAAAATCTCTGCCCCACATTTTTCGCAATACCAGGAATCTGGTGGGTTCATATAACCACATTTGGGACAGGCAATACCTTCTTCTTTCTCTTTTTTCACCTTTTCGGGTTCCTTTTCTTCCGCTGATTCCAATAGGGCATTTGTCTCAACAAGTAATTCATCAAGTTTTTTAACTTCGTCAGGTAATTTTTCTTCAAGGATGTGCTCATCTATCGTCAAATCCTCTGCCTTTTCCTCTTTTTCTGCAATAGGTAATTCCTCTATTTCCTTAGCCACCTGAGGCTCTTCGATCCTATCCGTCCCAATAAGTCCTTCACACCATTTTATGCGATCCTCTAATCTTCTAATCCTTCCCTGGATATCGGTCAAATTACTCTTTGCTTCTTTCTCATATTCATTAAATTTATCTTCACTATATTCACCAATAGAATACCTCAATTCAATTTCTTCAAGATGGAGTTTTAATTCTTTCTGTTTCTGCAACAACTCTGCAAGTTCACTCCTTGCGTTTTCCATCTCTATCTTTAATAGTTCTTTATTCTCCGCAATCTTCTCATCAAGTTTTTTCAATTTCGTTTCGTAATCACTTTTTACTTTAAGATACACCTCATGACTTACACTCGCCTTTTTCTCTTCTATTTTTTGCAATTTGTTGAGCAGGTCATTCCGCTCAGTCTCAATCGCTTTTAGTTTTTCAAAATTATTTTCCATACATTGCTCCTTTATTTAAACCTCCTAAATTTTTTATGAAAAAAATTTCCAGATTAAGTTCTGCGAAATCAGAGCCCGTCTTAACACGATTATCAATGCGAGATAGTTCAGCAGTTATATGCTGGATTGTTTTATCATTCTTACTCTTCTTCGCATAATTACAAAGCACCCTGGAAAGGGCATCAATTAAAACCAGAGGTGACTTCAAATAGGGTTGGATTTTAAGGAATTGCTTAATCGTTTCCGCCTTTCTCTGGAAAAAACTATTGGCAACCCGATAAATATCATACTCTGTTAAACCCTGGGAGATATCTTTTAATTCACTTAAGCCCATTTGCTTTTTCTGGAAAAGATAATTCTCAATTTTCTGTATCTCATTCTTCATACCCGAAACATCATCAGAAAACTCCTCCATTAGGTAATCTATAATTTCATGTCTGTCTTTCAAACCTATTGCCTCCATTTTTTTCATTATCCACCGATAGACAGTTGTATCATCAGGCATTAATACTACAAAGTGGGCATCGGGGAACACTTCGCATACTTTTTTAAAATCTTCAGACACTCTTTTCCGGGAAAGTTTCTTATCTGCATAATACACCATAATCAGACAGCAAGATTTCGGCACATTTTTAAGCATGTCTGCAAATTCTTGTAGCTCACTTATTTTTTTCTTCTCAATATTTTTCAACACCAGCATTCTCTTTGGTGATACAAATGGCGATGTGAAAATTTTATTTATTATATCTGAATAATCATATTCCTGGATTGAACAGGTTTCAAAATCAAAAGACTCATTTATCTTTAGAGCTTTTTTTATATCATTAATCATATTATCAATAAGAATTTGCTCATCGCTCATTATAAGATAGTGATTGTAGATATTATTTTTTGTATCTTTATTTTCCGTATCAATCATATTACTATTGTACTTAAAATTTTTATTCTGTCAAGTAAAAAATCAATATATAGAGGGTGTTGACTTTTCATTATTAACGAATAAAATATAATATGGTCGGCATTGGATACGATATTCACAAACTCGTGGAGAAAAGACAACTCTATTTAGGTGGAGTCAAGATTGATTATCATCTTGGACTCTTGGGACATTCGGATGGAGATGTCCTTTTGCATGCAATTTGTGATGCGCTCCTGGGTGCAGCAAACTTAGGTGATATTGGGCTACATTTTCCACCGGATGATAAGAAGTATAAAGATATATCAAGTTTAAAATTATTAAAAAAAGTTGGTGAATTTTTAAAAAACTCTGGATTTTTTGTTAAAAATATTGATGCGGTAGTAATCGCTGAAAAACCTAAGATTCTTCCTTATGTAAAAGAGATGAAAAAAAACATTGCCCATATCCTGTCAATGAATCAGGAATATATCTCAATCAAAGGCAAAACAAATGAAGGTATTGGTGATATAGGAGAAAACAAAGCAATTGCTGCTTTAGCCGTTTGTGAAATAGGTAGAATATATGATCCCCCTGAAAGATGAGATTGAGTCTCAAACCAGGCCAGTAGTAACTTATATTATCTTAGCAATAAACATAATTATCTATATTTATGAATTTTTACTCGGACCATACAAAGAACAGTTTATCTACCAATTTGGCACAATCCCTTACGATCTTTTTAATCCCAAAGGATTATCACCATATTTGACGATATTTTCAAGTATGTTCACCCATGCAAATTTTATGCATCTTGCCGGTAATATGCTATTCTTATGGGTTTTTGCTGATAATGTAGAAGATCTCCTCGGACATATAAAATTTCTAATATTTTATCTTATTTGGGGCATTGCTGCAGTATTCCTTCATAGTCTTACCACACCAAACTCCAGGATTCCTATGGTAGGAGCAAGCGGGGCAATCTCCGGGGTTATGGGGGCATACTTAATATTTTTCCCTAAGGCGCGAATACTTTCCCTTATACCATTAGGATTTTTCCTTAGAATTGCTTATCTACCTTCTCTATTTTTTATTGGAATCTGGTTCCTTTATCAGTTTTTATTGGGCTTTGTCTCAATCGGAATGAAAGGAGGGGGCGTCGCATACTTTGCACACATTGGTGGCTTTGTTGCGGGTTTACTTTGCGCACTCCCATTTAAGAGAAGAAAAAAGAAATATCTTGAATATGAAATATTTTAATTTAAATCAAATTTGAGGAGGTTTATATGATACAAATTTTGATCATTTTTTGTAATCTTTATAATTACCGTCCGCCGATAGGTGATAAAATAGACCCTAAATGTTTTGAAAAAGAATTTGTCCGTGCCTGGGTTTTTTTTACTGATAAAGGGGTAACTGTCAGTAATTATAACAATGTCTTATTGAATGCAAAGAAATATCTCAACCCCGCTTCTCTGTTGAGAAGAAATTTAAGAAATGGAATTTTTGACTTTGGTGATATACCGATTAAAGAGGAATATATTGAAGAGATACAGAATTCTGGCGGTATCCTTTTGTATCGTTCAAAATGGCTTAATGCTGCAAGTTTTATTCTCACGCGTGACAATCTTACAAGTATTGCAAGTTATGATTTTGTCTACAGGATAACCCCTGTTGCACAATACAATAAGATTATAGAAACTGAAATCACATTACAGGATACCACAGGGGCGTTGACTAACAAGCAATTACAAATGTTTAAAATTGATTCACTTCATAAAATCGGCGTCTTCGGGTCAAATGTTAAGATTGGATTTCTTGACACGGGTCTGAGGAGAACTCATATTGCGCTGGAGAGTTTGAAAGTAATTGCTGAATATGACTTTCTTGGTGGCGACCAAATATATCTTGAGAATATTCCCGTTACCGCCCGATATGGTGTATATACCGACTTATTGTATCACAAAAGGAGTAATCGTGATGAAATATTTTTGATTGGTGATACAAGTTATGTCTATATGCCGGTACGAGATATATTATGGACATATTCAGATGACGGTGGAACTTCCTGGAGTGAATTGAGAAAAATTACCAATAATGCCAACAATAACTGGATTTCTGAGTTTGCCCATTGTGGTAATGATACTACATTTTTATTCTTTCGCAACAGAAATGGTATGAACTTCGTGGCTTTAGATACGGGTATCATTGCCGGACCAATAACAATTATCGGTGGGGGTGAGTACCGGAACCCCAGAGCAGTAATGTATAATGACACTGCCTACTTCTTCTATCGGGACAAACATAATATTTTTCTACGTAAAGGAAATATCAATGGATTTCCCGATCAGATACTTGTGATATCAGAAAGTGCAAGTATTAAATTGTCTTCTGTAATAACAGGTGTTCAAAAACTGGGAATATTTTATTATCATTTCCCGAACGATTCACTTTTCTTTGCCTGGTCCACAATACCAACCGATACATTTTACCAGAAATTTACAGGATTTATTGGCAAAGACTTATCAGCTACAAGTTCCGGTGATACAATATTTGCAATTTTTAAGGATGCCTCTATTTCACCTTTTTACAGGATATGTTTTATTCGTTCTATCGATTTCGGAAATAATTTTACCACCCCTCTCTATCTTTCAGATCAATTGAACTCAATAGGAAAAATCTCTCTATTTCGTAATAGCAATGTAATAACCGCAGTGTGGGAAAGTAATGGCAGAATATATCAGCGTATTTCATACGATGATGGAATGAGTTTTTCTCCTGTTGACTCTATCAATAAAGAATTTGTCTATCTTCCAACCCTTGGTTTAGTTTCTGGAGAAATCAAAAAATTTTACTGCCAGCGTGGAGATGATAATACTGATGGTTATAATCCAGCAGACCCAAATTATTTTCATCCACGGCATGGAACGGAGATGCTTGGAATTGTTGGAGGATACGCAAGAGGTAGCTATATCGGCGTCGCGCCAGGTGCCCAGTTCATCGTTGCCAAAACCGAAAATCCTGACTCACTATATGAATTTCCCATTGAAGAAGATACTTATATTGCGGGGCTGGAATGGGCAGAATCTCAGGGGGCAGATATAGTCTCAAGTTCACTCGGATATACGAACTGGTACAATTGGCCCAACGATTATGATGGGAAGACTTCGCCTGCATCAATCGCAGTGTATGAGGCAACAAAAAGGGGTGTTATAGTTGTTACTGCTTCAGGCAATGTAGCAATACCACAACTCGTCATTCCAGGTGACGCAATTGATGCAATAACTGTTGGTGGCATTGATTCTACATTCCAGAGATGGCGTTATTCAGGCCGGGGTCCCACTTATGATGGAAGATTAAAGCCCGAAATAGTCTGTCTTTCTGCAGCACCCGTGGTCGTTAATCCTGATGAAAAAAATTCCTATTTATTATCATTCGGTACTTCAGGTGCAACCGCCCTCGCCGCTGGAATTTGTGCCCTTCTACTTGAAGGACATCCACGCTGGACTGTTGATTCATTGAGGAAGGCACTGTTTGAGACGGCGAGTTTTGCCAATTCACCGAGTGATAGCATCGGTTATGGCTGGCCTGATGCGGCAAAGGCATTCTATTATACACAACCAGTAATAAAACCGAGTAAGGATTGTGAGTTCCTGACACCTTTTCCCAATCCATTTACAGTCTCAGCGCATAATAGCATATATTTGCCCTTCATTTTGAATACCAAAACCTATGTTGAATTGCGTATCTATTCAATCACCGGCAGGCTGATAAAGAAAATAGAAATAAATAAACCACTCGCACCAGGAAGATATACTGATACAAATCCGCTCTCTCCAAATGCTGCTTTTATCTGGGATGGAAAGGATGAAAATGGAAACTATGTCGGGTCCGGTGTATATTATTGTTTCCTTTATACTTATGGTGCTGGCAATGATGTGACAAAAATTGTTGTTGTAAAATAAAAGGAGGTCCAATGTTTGAAAATCTATTTAAACTGAAAGAAAATAATACTAATATAAAAACCGAAATCTTGGCAGGTATTACAACATTTATGACAATGGCATATATAATTGCTGCCAATCCACTGATCTTACAGGCTGCGGGAATGGATAAAGGTGCAGTTACCCTTGCGACATGTATTGTAGCAGGGTTGATAAGTATTGCAATGGGTTTATTATCCAATTATCCCATTGCCCTTGCACCAGGGATGGGATTGAACGCTTTTTTTGCCTATTCTATATGTGCAGGAATGGGCATAGATTGGCGTATTGGATTGGGATTTTTCTTTATTGAGGGTGTGATAATTGTGATCATAACATTAACGAAACTGCGCGAAATTATAATTGATTCTATTCCCTTCACATTAAAATGTGCCGTTAGCGTAGGTATCGGACTCTTCCTTGCATTCATCGGTTTTGAACAGGCAGGGCTGATCACAAAAGACCCTGTCACTTTCGTAAAAATCTCACCGATTGCCAATCCCGATGTCTATCCAAAGATAATCTTAGCCGGAATAGTGCTTGTTATAACAACGATACTTCTTGTGAAAAGAATCAAAGGTGCGATACTAATCGGTATTCTATTAGGAACTTTATTGAGTTTTATACCTTTCTTCAGAACCAAAGGTGAGATACTACAATTATTAAAACCTTCTCTTGCACCCACTTTCTTTAAACTTGATATAATCGGTGCCCTACAATGGTCATTCGTAACATTGATATTTACCCTGTTATTCGTTGACTTCTTTGACACGGCAGGCACTGTTATCGGGCTTGCAGTGAAGGCAAAATTTATTGATGAAAAAGGACACATTCCGAGGATAGGAAGGGTTCTATTTGCTGATTCACTTGGACCTGTTGTTGGAGCATTGGTAGGAACATCAACCGTGACCTCCTATATTGAGAGTGCAGCGGGAATAGAAGAGGGCGGAAGGACCGGTTTGACTGCGGTCACCACCGGCATTCTGTTTTTGATTGCAATATTTGCCGCACCCCTTGTTGGTTTCATTCCATCTGTCGCAATTGCGCCCGCCCTTATCATCGTCGGTATAATGATGATGGAATCAGTCATAAAAATAGATTTTTCAGATTATTCTGAGGCAGTGCCTGCCTTTATCACAATTGCAAGTATGCCCTTCACATACAGTATTTCAAATGGGATCTCACTCGGTTTCCTTTCATATGTCCTGATAAAATTATTCAGTGGAAAAGGAAGAGAAGTCTCGGTAATAATGTATATCCTTGCAATATTCTTCTTGATATTTTTCATCACCAGCCCGGTGTTTAAAAAATGAAATTAGGAAAAAAATCGTTAATCCCTATTGCCCTAATAGCACCACCTGGTGGGAGAGAACTTACCCAGCTCGTTGATAAAGAACTCATTAAAAGGCGCTATAAAAATAGCAAAGGCAAAACATTTATTGTTCCCTGTGAATGTCCGAGATTCGCGAATGGCGAAGCCAAGGCAGTTCTATATCAATCGATCAGAGGATGCGATGTTTATATAATTGCTGATATAGGAAATTATGGGTGCAAGTTTACAATTCAAGGTATTGAATCACCAATGAGCCCTGATGACCATTTTCAGGATATAAAAAGGGTAGTGGCAGCGATTGGTGGCAGGGCAAATCGGGTGAATGTCATTATGCCATTGCTTTATCAAAGCAGACAGCATAAAAGGACTGCGAGAGAGTCTCTTGACTGTGCACTAGCCTTACAGGAATTACAAAATCTCGGGGTAAAAAATATAATTACATTTGATGCCCATAACTCCCATGTCCAGAATGCTGTGCCTTTGATGGGTTTTGAAAATTTACATGCAAGTTATCAGATAGTCCGCTCTCTTCTGGAAAATGAAAAAGAAATTATTGTAGATAAAAATAAACTTATGGTTGTTAGTCCAGATGAGGGTGCGGTTGACCGCTGCCTTTATTATGCCAATAGCCTGGGTGTTGAATTAGGTTTGTTCTACAAGCGGCGTGATACAACAAGGATTGTTGATGGTAAAAATCCAATTATAAAACACGAATTCCTGGGCACAAGTATAGCAGGTAAAGATATTCTAATCGTAGATGACATGCTTGCCTCAGGGCAATCAATGCTTATGTCAGCCGAAGAATTAAAAAAATACGGTGCCAATGATATCTATGTGATTGTCACATTTGCACTATTAACAGATGATGGAATAAAAAGATTTGAAAATGCGTTCAAACAGAAATTAATAAAAAGGGTTTATGCCACAAATCTTACCTATAGAAATCCAAAATTGAAAGATACGAAATGGTTCAGAGAAGTTGATGTATCAGAATTTATTGCCTATTTTATTGACCGGTTCAATCGTGACGAATCAATAAGTGCACTCCTTGATACATCAAGCAAGATTCATAAGTTTTTAAAAAGGCATTGATTTTTGTAATACATAAACATTTTGCAACCCACCTCCACTGGGATTTAAGGCTGGAAATGAATGGTGTCTTAAAATCCTGGGCAGTTCCCAAAGAACCACCTTTAAAGCCTGGCATAAAAAGGCTCTGTATCCAGGTTGAAGACCATGATCTTGGTTATGCTGATTTTGAAGGAGAAATACCTGAAGGACAATACGGAGCAGGTAAGGTAGAAATATGGGACAAAGGAGAATATGAAATCATTGAAAATAATGATAATGCAATAAAATTTAAGGCGGGAGGCAAAATATTTAAAGGCATTTATGTTCTTTATAAATTTCCCAAGGCAGGAGAAAACTCCTGGTTATTATTCAAGGTAGAGAATAAATCATAGAATACTATTTATCATTTTAACAAGTTATGAATCTGTAAGAATTTTAGTGGCAGACCTTGGTCTGCAATCGTCGGGCAAACCTTTGAGTTTGCTACTATTGGAGTATGGGCTTTAGCCCAGTGACGTGGAGTGCATCAGCTTGCTGATGCGTCGTTGTCGCGGAACGCATTGGCTTGCTAATGCGTATTTTATGTAGCCGCAACCTTCAGGTTGCGTAGGGTTAATATTATCCTCCACGCTACTGAAGTCGCTACTCCAGAACACAAACCTTCAGAGGACGTGTCATAATCCGTAAAAATGGTAGCCGCAGGCTTTAGCCTGCGGATGAATATGTCTAAATCCCAAGGGATTTCGCACCCTAAAGGGTGCGGCTACACACAAATTTTTAATTGCAACACAACCTTTTCAGGGTTTGCGCTATTATTATCGCGACTGGGAAGTCGCTTCTACAAACTCGCTCCCCCGATGCACCGATTCTCCGGGGCACCGATGCCCAAAGACAAAATATTAAAATTAAAAAATATCTGACTTGACATTGCTTACTTGGTAGATATAATCATCAAGAAAGGGGGTTTTATGAAAAAATTTTTTATGTGGGGAGTGTTAATAGTTACTTTGTCATTTGGTCAAAATCTTCTACCCAATCCCGGGTTTGAAAACTGGACCGGTGGTATGCCTGATTACTGGTACAAAGATGATTCAATACTAATTTATCAGGAAGATGTCATCGTCCATTCGGGAAATTTCAGTGTGAAAGACAGTTTGATAACCACAACCCAAGATAGGGCGGATTTCACCTCTGAGAAATTTGCAATCAACCCGAATACAGAATATACATTCACGATATGGGTTTATGATAATGACCTTGCAGGCAGGGTAAGACAGGCAATTGCCTGGCGTGTGGGTGGAACCTGGAGCAATGTCTGGTCAAATAATTATTCAGGAAATTCAACCCAATGGCAACAACTCACCCTGACCGCAATATCCCCTAATGGTGCTGACTCGGCTTATGTCTTCATCCGCGCCTATGATAGTATTCAGGCGTGGGATGGTGGAGCAGTCTTCTATCTTGATGACGCATCATTCACACCACCCCCAACCCAGGCACCGGTGATCGTCAGGGTCTGGCACACACCGACAAATCCAGATGCTGGAATAACAACAAATGTATATGCAAAAGTTTCCGATGATGGGATAATCGCTGCGGATACATTATTCTATGGAATAAATAATCTCAACACACCGATAAAAATTTCGCATTCGGCTATCGCCAATGATACATTTAGATTTCAGATACCAGGACAATCTGCTGGTGATACTATCTTTTACTATTTAAAATTCACCGATAATGATAATCTAAGTACCTTCTCCGACACCTATGCCTTCTATGTAGGCAGAATCAACATCTATATAAACGAAGTATACTATGATGCACCAGGTACTGATTCTGGCTGTTATATTGAATTATATGGAAACCCCAATACGAATCTCAATGGTTTTACACTCGTCGGTATCAACGGCACTGGTGGTGTCCCTTATGCGACGATAAACCTTTCCGGGTATTCAATCCCACAGGATGGATTTTTTGTCGTGGCTCAGAATTCCTGGGTTCCAAATGCAGATCTGGTTGACCCGAACGCCGATCTACAGAACGGACCTGACAATCTTGAATTGAGATTCAATAATATTGTGATAGATGCCCTTGGCTATGGTGTTCTTGATGGCTGGGTATTTACTGGCGAATGGCTACCTGCGACTGATGTGAACGCAGGGCACTGCCTGGGAAGATATCCAGACGGTGATGACACTGATAATAACTTCGTAGATTTTAATGATTATGATACACTTACACCAGGATTACCAAACCCAGTTTTGGGAATTATTGAAAGCAGGCATAAAATGGTCAAAAATATGTCTGTTAAAAACCCTGTGCTTTCATATATGAAATTTTCTGAAATAATAACGAACACCCTTTCTGCGCCGATTTATGTTTATAACATTACTGGACAGGTCATTAAAAAAGTTGAAGATAAAAATGCCCGTATCAATCTTCCTGCTGGGGTTTATTTCCTAAGAACAGAAGGAGACAGTCAGAATAATTTCAAAATAGTTATAATAAAGTAAAATTAAAAATCCTGGGCAGATAATATTATACCGCCGGAGAATTTTCTCGTCTTGTAAGAATATAGGGCGCTAAGTTTTAGTTTTGTTGTTCCCAACTCAATCCCCGCGTGCCAGTTCCATTTTGGGTCCGAGATAAAATTGAGTTTAACACCATAACTTGGATTTATGATCGCTCCAAAAATAAAGTCTGTAGAATCATCAATCCCTTCATAAATCAATTCGCCGGCGATCGTAATTATCCCTCCACCGATTCTGACTCCAGCACCGGTATGGGTAATTTTCTTTTTCGCAAGATTTGTTTTATAGCCGAGTCTGACATATTGATTTACAACACAGATCAAACCAATTATATTCTCAGTCGTATCACCAAATTGCCTCGCATATCCAATTGAAAATGCACCAGGTAATTTTACGCCTGAGCCAATTTCAAAAATAATATTTGTATCCGCGCGAGAGATACCAAATCCAAGGTTGCCGAGGGTAAGACCACTATTGATGTTTTTGGGATGATAGGTAAAAAATAACTCGGCGCCCGTTTCAATACCAATCCCTGCAGGGTTGCTCAAAACACTTATTGAGCGGATAGGCAAAGAAACAAAATTAGCCTCATTAAATGGATTTACTGAAACTAAAAATAGTATAATAGCCATCAATAATTATATCCAGAAGCATAAATAAATCAACAAGATAATACGGACTTATTACTCTACCGTTAAAAATCCTTGTGTTGTTGAACCAAAGACCTCAGGCGAATACATCTCTTCTGCCTTTGCACTGGGTGCAAGAAATTTTCCACCGGTTCCAGCACGGACAAAATAGACCTGGGTATGCTCACCCGGGAATAGTTCCTGGGCAAAGAATAACATCTTATCGTCATATTGCTCTTCATGGTCAAAACTACCCCACCAGTGTCCCTTTTCTTCATATTGTTCTTCCCAGTATTGCTCCTTGACAGCACGCGCTTCAGTCACAAAAGAAGTCTGGACCGGCTCAAATCCTGCAGGCAATGGGTCTTCAACAACGGCGAATATCCGCGTCTCTGGCACAACGATATGTAGCACGACCTTATATACCTCTCCCCTTCTGAATTTATTCACAGGTTTCCCATCAAGGGTCAGTATCTCTTTCCACAAATAGAATCCTTCATCAAAGGCGATCGGATTTTCTTTATATGCATAAGACATTCGCAAAGTATAGTATAATCTTCCTGTTCCCTGTTTTGAGACCCTTATTGGTAATAGTGTGTTCTTCTCAATCTTATCAAGTGAAAAGAAAAATCTTCTTGGTGGCTCATTGGTCCTGCCCTTGAAGGTCTCTTTGAGAATTTCTTTTTCGCCAAGAATAATCTTTGCTACAAAATTCGGCTCTTCTTTTTCGTACTTTTTGTAGTATGTCTGGAAGGCATCAAAGACAAAGGCATTTTCATGGGTCGTGGGTTTAGTCTTTTTGGAACGTTCCTGGACGAGCCACTTTATCGTCTGGTCTTTATACGGAAAGTCAATATCAAGTTCGGTGAATGTCTGAATCACAAAGCCGGTCACCTTTGCCGGCGAAGGGAATGTCCAGCCCCTCAGTTCATCTTCTTCAAAATGGGCACTCGTTGGCGAAAGTTTAATTTTGTTTGTTATCGCCCGAACGAGTTCATTTTCAAACCGCGGACCAAGACCGAACTTTCTTCCTGCCTTCAATAATAAAGTCTTTCCAAAGACTGGAATCTGTTCCCTACGCTCAAAGAGTTTATTCGCATAACCTGCCTCGCCCATTTCACCCCAGATACTCAATGAATACAGACAAAAAGACATTGTCGTCAGTTTTTCATAAACATTATAAGGATATGTCCAGTCAACTTCCTCCCAGCGCAGGACGCCTTTCAAATATTCTTTTCCCTTTTCAATAACCTTTGAATCAATCTTGTATCCAGCATCGCTTGCCCTTTTTAAAACATACATTGTATATGCGGAGAGATACGGACAGGGATACCAACTTTCTTTGAAATACAAAAATCCACCACTATATGTCTGATATTGCGGAACTTCATCAAGGACCTTCTGGACCGAATCCCTTAATTCTTTGCCCGTGACCGGAGCGAGTTTGAATTGATTAATTATTTCTTCACCAACAATGAGTGGCAGAATCCTTGATAATCTCTGCTCAAGACAGCCATAAGGATAGTCAAGCAAATGCTCAATACCCCTCTTCATCCCGGCAAGGACCGAGGATGATAGCAGTATCTCAAGGCCGCCGGTATCTTCATAGATATTATCCGGCACGATAATTCCTTCAAGTGCCGAATCAGTGGTGGAAGAGAATGTTGCCACTGCCTCAATGAATGGCGGCGATTTTATAGGAATAGAAAGTTTTAGTGCATCCTTTTCATTTCCCATACTCGCATTGAACTTGAATACTGCATTGCCAGTCTTTTCGGCAATAAAGTCAAAAAGAACCTCTTTGCTCGTATTAGGCAATAATTTTACACTCTTTTTATTACCCCCGAGCATTTTAAGACCTTCTATATTACATTCTACACTTGCATTATTTTCCTGATTCGTCCGATTATGCAAGACAACACCCGCGGAGAATTTATCACCGGCCCGGCAAAATCTTGGGATTGAACCGGAAACTATAAAGGGCAGATTTACCACAAATGTGGACTCTGCCGAACCGAATTCACTATTCCTTGTCTGGGCAACGAGCATAATCCTGAACTTCGTGAGATTATCAGGTAGAACAAACTTTACTTTACCCTTGCCTGTTTCATCGGTCTTTAAGTCACCCTTGTAGTATACCGTTGAGATAAATTTCTCACGATAAGGGATACCTTCACCAGCACCACCGCCGCCCCTTTCTTCACCTTTTTCACCATAACTCCTTTCACCGAGGATATTCAACCGTGATTCAATCGTCTTTACTGAGAGAGGCCTAGTACCATAAAAATAATCAAATGGCTCAGGGGTTTTGAAGGCAATTAAATTAAGCACGCCGAGGTCAACGACAAATAAACTTAGTTCACAATTCTTTACCGGCCTATTCAAATAGTCTTTTACTTCATAAAATACGGTAACACTGTCCCGTGGACGATATTCTGTTTTGTCTGAATGTGCTTTTACAACAAGATGTTTCTCCTTTGTATCAACCTTCAGATTCACATAACCAATCTTGAACTGGGGTTTGCCCAGATCTTCCTGTTTCTCTTCATCCCAGGATAAATCCTCAACCCTGCCACGCAATAGCATTACGCATACATAAATATTGGGTAAGTCAATGGATTTAATTGGAACCTCAATATAATCCGCATTTCCCCTTATTTTCTTTGTCCACTTACGCAATATCAATTCTCTTTCAACTGTTATCAGGGCATTTGCTGAATCATAAGGTGACTTTACTAAAATCCTTGCGGTATCACCAACCTGATACATATCTTTGTCGGCAACCAGTTCAATCATATCATCATCACGCATTTGCCAGCCAGCATAACCCGGTCCCGCCACATAAAAATAGGCTTTATTATAAGATTGCCTTCCTTTTTCATCTTTGGCAATCGCCTCCACATAATAATAACCTGGCTTATCTGGTTTGAATCTTATTACATTGGAATCAATCTGGGTTGTAATCTGTTCTTTTTTTATCTCAGTTTCAACATATTCAGAAACCCATTCATATCTACCACCGAGTCTTGCCTTTTTAATTGATTTCCACTCTGCCTTTACGAATTTAAGCTCCACCTTTTTATTACTAACTTTTTCACCCGATGGTCTAATTGTTATCAAACTCAACTCAACCGGCTCGTTGATTGTATATAAATATTTTGCCTTCTTAATACCTATAAGCAAATTTGCCGGAAATACAAGCCAGTTCTGTCTTCCAGAAAGGGTCTGTTTATTTGGTGCGACCACAGTCCCTTCAAGAGTAATCATAGAAGGGGTTTTGATGTCTTTTGGTTGAAGTTTAGCAACGACTGAAAATTTCCCCTGATTATCAAGTCTCCCCCTGCCTGAACCAAGAACACCACGAATATCATAATCATAGCCCGTACTGAAATTGTAACCTTTGTAATGGGGTAGTGAGAAATAATAATAGTCTTTGTATAAAACCCATTCCACTTCCGCATTCGTCATTGGCATACCAAAGAGATATCTTCCTTCCACATTGCCTTTGAATTGGTCGCCAGCGATAAAAGTATCCCTTTCCGCATATGTCTTGACCTCAAATTCTGCAGGTCTGAATGCCTCAACCCGGAATGAATGATAAAAACTGTAATCTTTTTTTGGCAGATAAACACTGATAGAGTAATAGCCAGTAGGTGCATCATCAGGTATATAAAGGTCCTTGAAGAATGAACCATATTGATTGACATTAATTGTATCATCTACAATCGTCTCATCCCTTGAATTTTTTACGACAAATCCAACTTCGCTTATATACGGAAGTATCCACTCACCCCTCTTTTTCTTGCGCAGAATTCCCTTGATATGAACGGTCTCACCATTCTTGTATAATCCCTTTTCTGTGAAGATATAGCAACCATATTCTTCAGACCTGATGCTCCAAACATATGAAATATCAAAACGCCAGGGGTCAATGCCAAAATTCCATTGATTTGAATATACCGCAAGGTCTTCTCCTCTTGAAACCGTGAGCCAGAACTTCGGTTCATAATAAGTTGTATATGATTCCATTTCATATTCACTTTCGTATTCATAGGTCTGTCTTTCCTGGGGTATTTTTAATTCAGCCCAGCCCGGCAGCTCCACAAATCCTTTTGCATCGGTATAACCCTGTGTTAAAACTTGATTTTTGTCATTACGGAACTGAACCAGGGCATTTGCCAAAGGTGCAGTATTATTCAAAGAAGTTATCCAGACAAGATTATTCTCTGGTGAATATTTCCAGGTGACGCCCAGGTCATTGACTTCACAGAACGCCTTGAGGTAACGATACCCTGGATTATCTCCATACTGTCCAAAATTATCAAACTGAATAAAGACCAATCCACCATTCTTTTCACCAAGCGCCTCTTTTAATTCTATCGGGAATCTTATCTTTTTATTACGATAGTTTTTATAAGAATCAACCCGCCATAGTTTTGAGACATTAAATAGACCAGGCGTAGTTAATTTTTCATAGGCGTTAAAGTTTCTCCTTTCATTCAAGAATGGAATTGCACGCTCAAGGCTCACTTGCCCCATTTCCAGATAAACACTATCAACATTAACAAATGTTGCCGGAAATTTCAAATCACTGTATTTCTCAACAATATTTATTCCTTCAGGTATTTCAGCAAATGGAATATAATCACCGACTTTCAGTGTAAATTCATAATCCTTATCCAGATTATTCCCAAATTTATCCTTCAAATTCTTTGATATCTTAATGCGATATGTTGAATTTAACTTAAATGGCAGATAAAGATAAATACGGGTTTCAGGGTATGTCTCCTGTGTGTAATGCTCTGGTATTGAATCAAGGGGCGGATTAAAAGAAATATTTTTTATCACCTCGCTATGGGTAACCGGATTGGAAAAACACAAACTTAAAGGATAGCCCCCGGAAATATATTCTACATAGTTAACAAGTGAAAGATAATTATAGGTATTGAATGTTAAGGTGCGTTCAAGGGTTGTGCCGAGATTACCAACTTTTGCAAGCAGACCCGGGAAAATATTGACTTCAATCAATGCCTCCCGGGGAAAAGCCCTTGTAGGCACAAGGACCAGTGTTTTATTGTTATCCCAATCCTTTAATGGCCAATCTGTTTTTTCCTTATCCTGCAGTTTTCTTATGCTGAATGGAATCTCTTCCTTGTACGGTGCATCTTTGGGTTCCTTGCCACCACAATAGACATAAGAAGGTTGCCCATATGTAACAAATATCTTTATCTTATCCCGTACCTTTTCTGGTGCCATTTCAAGATTGAAATAAAGGTAAATCGGGGATTTTAAATCAATAAAATTTGAACCATCATATGGCTTAGAGCTGAGCAATGTTGGTCTCACACTCTCAAATTTCCAGGAGGTATCTCGTTCAAGACGCATCCCGGTTAGGGATTGAATCTTATCTTTTTTTAGCGTAACAGTGAATTCTGTTGCAGGTTGCAAGGTATCTGAAGGTATAAATGCTAAAGTTCTTGAACCGAGCCAGCGATATTTACCCTTTATCGGTGGATTGAATTCAAGTGGTCCGGATGTTTCTTCCCTTGGTATTGCCTGAATGGGCGTCATTGCCTGATTAAACCCAACAAGAATCTTAAAGGTCTCAAGTTGCCCTTCAACCGAGCCGATTGGTGAGATATGCGTAACCTTCAATGGAATCTTTTCACCTTGAAGAATCTGCTGGGTTGTAATGTCAATAACCCTCTTTTCTTTTTTTGGACATGAAACAAATAGAATCGCAGAAAATATAATTGAAAAAATAAAAAATCTCCTCATCAAACCCCCTTGAATGTATCAACTCCCCTCAATAAATATGGATTCTATGCCTCTGCCTGACTCCCGAGTTTAACATCCTTTACGGCACTGGCAACAACATAGATTCTGATATTATTGCTATCTGGATCAGCAGGAAGGACAAAGAATCCTTTGCGAGTTTTATTGTAACCAAGCGTCGCACCATATATTACTTCATTATCATGAAATGTCACTTTAATTTTCATACCACGGAATGTGACTGGATCAATTTTGCTGAATCCTCTTACTTCTTGATAATCTTTATTACCCTCGTATGATTTCACAAAGAAAACTGCCTTTAACAATTCGGTTTGTATCTCTTCTATATGCCCATCCTGATGAACAAGATGAAATTTTGGCTTTTCTGGCACAAAATCATGTGTCATTCCCTTTATTACATTACCATTTTTATAATGCAAAACAACTCGATTGGCTTCAGTTTTTTGCTCCATACTTTAGTATATTATGAATTTCACAAAAGTCAAGGGCGTAAATGTGCAATCCTTTCCCACAAATTTTTGAAAAATTCAATTGCCTCTGGATTTTTTATTTTTGGTGACCACATATACTTAGCAAAGCCAAACTGACATAGTGCATACCAGCCATATACAAATTGACCAATGACAATATAACCTGTTGCGAATTGTCCGAGACCAAAAAGAATGCCCAGCGCAAACTGGGCAATTGTAGCAATACCAAACATAAATTGTCCTATGCCGAAAAGAATGCCAATACCGAATTGCGCAATTGTAATCAAGCCAATAGCAAACTGTCCGATCGCAATGATACCTTTTGCGATTCTTATTTTCCCATTCTCATCTCTACCGACTGCGATATGGATCAAAGGAATACCCAAAATTTCAAAATCTGATTTCCATTCAAAGCCAGTTTTTTCAACAGAGTTCTGGGTTAACTTAAAATTACAATATGGACAGTACTGGATTTTTTCTGTAATCTGTCTTCTGCATTTTGGACATTTCATATTAATATCTGGTCTAAGTCGCTACTTAAGTAACACAACTTTTTCAACCAGCCTGTATTCGCCGTATTGCAATCGTACGAAATAAACACCCACAGGAAGTTTACGACCCGAGCCGTCTTTAGCCTCCCAAACAACCGTTGACCGCTCACCTTTTACCGTTAACCGAGAGAAATCTTTAACCATTCGACCGGTCACATCGTATATCGCAAGGCTAAAGCCTTGCCCTACGTTTGAAATTAGGAAATTGGGGGCTATTTGGGATTTGGTGCTTGGGATTTGAAATTTAATTACAAGGCAGTTTCTGAACGGATTAGGTGCAACTTCAAAAGCCACCATGGATTTTTGATTAATTTTATATTCTTTTACTCCCACAAGATTTTTAAATTTTACCGTGCCCCAGTCATAATAACTTGGTGCACTCAATGTCCTTCCGGTGACTACCACATCCCCTGAATTCGGATGAACAGCAATAGCAAGGCAATAGTCCAATGAATCGGAAAAATCATACATTGCTGCCCATCTTTGATTTCCATCAGAGTCGTACATAATTGCTACATAATCATTATATTCTGTCAAACTCCTGCTTGTGCCACCAATGAATATGTTGCCCAATTGGTCCATTGCAATACACTTGCCACCCACTTCATCAGAAGGTGTATCATAATTATGGGCAGGTCCATCATATCTTCTTGCCCATAATTCATTGCCTTCGGAATCATATTTTATCAAAACAACATCACTACCTGTTCCCAATCCCTGACTCTGCCCCACAACATATACATTACCTGCATTATCAACCCTGATACCATATCCACCATCTGCACCACTTGTATCAGGGTTGTTATAACGGGCAGTCCATAACAAATTCCCTGAATTATCATACTTTATTGTTAATATATCAGTTGATGTGCCGAGCCATCTTACCGAACCCGTAACATAAACATTACCTGCAGAATCAACTGCAATATCCCGGGCGATATCCGAACTATCAGCTGGTCCATTATAGGTCCTTACCCAGACAGTATCACCAGTCTGGGCATTCAATTTAATTGTAGCATAATCATATCGTGTACCACTTGAAAATGGATTTACATATCCGACAACATAGACATAACCATTATTATCAGCAATCACCTTATGACCTTTATCGTTATAATTACCAGAACCATTAATTCTTGAAACCCATAACTGATTACCGTTTGAATCATATTTTACGGTAGCAATATCATCCTGATAAGATGCTCCCCTGCTGTAGCCAGTAACATAGACATTCTCCTGATTATCAACGCAAATCCAATGGGCAAAATCATATCCATTCCCGGTGCCATTGTATCTTCTTACCCAGGCGGTATCACCATTTGGTCGGTATTTTATGGTAAGATAATCACCTGCACCTGAACTCATTGTATAACCTGTTAGATAAATATTGCCCGATGTGCCAAGGGCAATGCAACTTGCCCGTTCATTATATGAACCAGGGCTCACAAAATTTCTCACCCATAATGTATCTCCGGATGGTGTGTATTTTATTGTTGTCCAGTCATTACCCGTTCCTGAATTTTCAGTTGTCCCGGTGACATAGATAAAACCAGAATCATCAATTGCAATCGCATAAGCCCAGTCTGATAATGTTCCAGCACTTGACCATTTTCTTGCCCACACAGTGTCAACCTGGGCTGACAACATAATTGGTAGAAACATTAAGATTAAATTTTTCATAATACCTCCATATTCATTCTTTTTCTTTTAATATTAAAAATTCTACCCGGCGGTTTTTCTGTCTCCCTTCTTCAGTTGAATTATCGGCGATCGGTCTTCTTTCACCATATCCAACAGGGATTAAACGAACCGGTTCAATCATATGTTTATCAATCAAATAATCCCGAACCGCCTCTGCCCTTTTTTGAGATAATTTCAAATTATATGCATCTGAACCAATATCATCTGTATGCCCTTGAATTTCAACATCAATTTCCGGATGCATCGTTAGTATTCTCGCTGCATCATCAAGCACAGGATATGACTCTGGTTTTAATTTTGCACTATTGAATTCAAATTCAACACCGTGCAGAATAATGCTTGAACCTTCACGAAATATTCTTATCATCTGGTCTGTAGATTTTCCCGGTTCAACCTTGATATCAGTCTGGGATGTAACATAATTTAATGCCTGCACCTTTAATAAATAAAATCCCGCAGGGACATTTTCAAACTCAAAAAAGCCATTCTTATCTGAGGATGTTGTGCGATTCAATTCCATTATTGTCACTTCAGCGACAAGGGGCTCGTTTGTCAAATAATCGGCAATTATCCCCTTGATACTACCGGTTTTTGTACCAATCCTTTTTAGAATCTGATCAAGTTCTATCTTTTTTCCTGCCTCTACCTTACACGAAATCGTCTTTGATTCAAATCCCGGACGGGTAAATATCAGATTTAAATCGCCAGGGGGTAAATCCTGTAGTATATAATAACCTGCAGAATTTGTATATACAGTCATTCCCCCCTCTCCTGCCACCGAAACCTCAACCCCTTCAAGCGGTTCATATTCTTCATCATTAACAAACCCAAAAATAGAACCGACTTCCACCAATCCTGAAGAAGTAAAAAAGGCGCAAGAAACAAAAAAACAAAAAATTAAGACTAAAAATAAGACCGATATACGAAACATAACTCCTCCTTTTTATTCTCTATTTAAACTTTTTACAAACAAATTTTTCTAAGTTATAAAATCACCATATATCCAATTGTTTATTTACTGTCTTTATAGTATTTAGAATAATATTTATAATAGTAATGGTAATAATAACTCCCAGATTTTAATGGCGCACCGTTGATAACAACTCCAACTATATCAGCACGCGCCGAAATCAAAATCTCTTTGCTGTTTTCTAATTCTTTTAAGTTAGTTTTATTATACATTGTGGTCAATAAAACTCCATCACAATACCGCGCAAGATATGTTGCATCCGCAAATAAAAGAATAGGCAGACCATCAACAAGTATATAATCATATTGGGTCTTTAATTTTTCAAGTAGCTGGCGCATTTTTTCTGACTCCAAAAAGATAAAAGGATTAGCAGGCACATCCCCGATTGGCAATAAAAACAGAGTTAAACTGTCCTTTGATTCAAATTGTGTCTTTGTATCTTCGCCGTTTGATTGCGCTATATCACTAAAAGGTACAATCACATTTTCCAATTCTACCTCTTCCTTTAGCACATCAAATATTCCTCTTTCTTTTTTCAATCTTGTAATATGGGTAAGATTACCCCTTTTCTTGCGGAAGTCTGTGTCAATTAATAGAACCTTCTTACCCTTTGTAGCAAAAACATAGCCAAGATTCAAAGTTACAAATGTCTTTCCCTCCTCAGGTCCGGATGAGGTTATGTAAATTGTTTTATACTCCTTTTCAGGATGGGCAAATTCAAGATGTACAGTAAGTTTACGGAAAGCCTCAAATTCAGCACTGGAACGGTTAGAAACAATTTTTAACTTGCTGGTTCTATGACCCGAATTATTAAACCCCAGAAAAGCTTGTATTGCATTTTTTAAATATTCAATATTAAAACCGGGCTTTGCTCTTTTATCATCGCTCTCCAAAATTCCCGGTATCGTTCCATAGACTGAAAGATTAAGTTTCTCTTTAATTGTATCCGGCTCTTTTACCGTATTATCAAAATATTCTGCAATAAACACCACTGCGGTTCCAACAAGAAAGGCAAAAAATACAGATAAAAATAAACTAAGTAATGCACGGCGCGGATTCACCGGACTACCTGAGACAAAAGGCGGATTAATAAGTTTTATATCAGAAGTAACACCTGCTTCCTGGACCCTCGTCTCTTCAAGTTTTTCTGAGAAAAAAGTATACAATTTTTCGGCAGTCTCTCTATCCCTTTCCAATCTTGCCAGACTTATTTCATCAGATGGTATATTTTCAAGTTTCAACTGAAGGTTTCGTATCTGGCTTGTGACACCCTGGATATCGGTTTTTATTGTAGAAACACGCTTTGCAATCTCATCTTTTAATTGTTCTTTAAAACCTTCATACTTTGCCTTAATTTCAGCATATTTGGGATGTTTTGTAGAATATTCTTTCAAAATTCCCTTCAATTCTGCATCGGCTTGAACGAGCTGGGCATATAGCTGTTGAATTCCCTGGTCTGAAATCATCGTTGTAGCAATATTGAGAGGCACATCTTTGAGAGTATCGCTCAATAGATATTTGTTAATATCAGTCAAAATCTTTTCTTCTATTTCTAACTGATTCTTTCTTGATTCAAGCGTAGATACCTGATTTATCAAAGCCTGGGTTGATGCCTTTAAGTCAGCAATCTTTTTTACCTCTTTGAAATTCTTTATCTGCTCCTCAAGTTCATTTAAACGTTTCTGATAGAACGCAAGTTGGGACTCTATAAACTCTCTGGATTGTACATATTGGAGGCTTTTTTCTTGAATATTTTCTTTGACAAGTATCTCGGACAATGCCCGTGCTATGCGTAGTGCCTGTTCCCTGTCACCCCAGTAAAGTTCAATCCGAAGAATACCAATAATATTCATCCCTGGGAATATCGTTTTCGCGGATACCATTTTCTTTGCCGCCCCTTCCCCTGAAATTGGAACACCAGAACGGTCCCCTGCCCGTTCTACTTTATCCGCCTCAAGTACTTTTACCGATATTGAATTTCTAAGGGCAAGCGCCATCTTACTTCTTGGATAAAATGTAAGTGAATAAGTCTTCCCGTTAATCAAATTTTGGTCGTGAGGAATTGTAAATTCTAAGGGACCAAGATTTATATATTCCCCATAATTTTTTTGAAAAACTTCACCATCCAGTTTTAAACTGAATCCGTTTTCCATTATTTTCAACTGATACGGTCCCAATGGTTGTTCAAAATTAGATTTTAACTGAACATTTAACCTGATATCTGAATTACCATTTTTAAAAAAGGCATAAAGTCCAAGGGTATCAACAACTTTTTCGGCAATTTTAACACTCAAAAGATTTGCGATAAGACGCTGGGTCACCGTGCCGATCTGGACCGTCGGTGTTTCTGACATACCAGTGAAAAATCCTTCTACAGCACGATTTTCAGCAACACCAAGGTCAAAACTTGACAAGTAGATTGGTGTGTATGGTCGGGAAAGTCTGAAAATAAGAATACCTAAAAATACAGGTATCGCAAATATAAAGAATAACCTGCGCCTGCGTAAAAACTTAACCCATAAGTCCTGCAGATTTAATGGTTTCTCCTGTTCAAGGTAATAATCTGGTAATTCAGAATTATTCATAATTATCTTAACCTTTCAATCGTAACATAAAGGTTAACTGCGGTCAGGGTCAGCGTTGCAAATTGTAATACCGTACCCCAGTTAATCATAAACTTTCTACCAATATAAACCCAGTCCCCTGCCTTCAGTTCAAAATTTTCTTTTTCGCTTCCCTTTTTCAAAATATTATCAAGATTAATCGTATATACCTTTACCCCTGACTCAGTGTTGCGCACAATTCTGACTTTCTTTAGATTAGCCCGGTCGCTGGGACCACCAGCGAGTGCAACATAATCACTTATCCGTAGGCCCCTTTGATAATTAACTGTTCCGGGTCTGATCACTTCACCATAAACTGCAACCGTAGAAATGCTGGGACCTTTAAGAATTACGGACACAAGTGGCTGAACGAAATATCTTTTTAAAAGATTGGCAATTGTATCAGCGACTTCATTGGTAGTAAATCCAGCAACACGGATATCACCGATCAAAGGGAATGTGATATTGCCGTTATGCATTACCAGCAAATCCCTGGATAATTCCTCCTGTCCGAGAACAACAACTTCCAGAACATCACCCGGTTCAATACGATAAGTAGAAGATTCCGCATTAATGCAGAATAATAGCAATAGTTTTATAAACATAATTCTATTTTATATAAAAAGCCCTAATTGTCAAGTCAAAAATACGACAGCATTATATACCCAAAAATTCTTTAAAAAAGTAGCATAAAATGTAAATAAGTATGATTGTGCATATATTTAGGTGTTGGGAAATCGCCTTCCATCGCTTCCACCAGATAAAACCATACATTTTTAAAATGATATTCCAATCCTACATTGATTCTCCTTTCTTTTATTTCAATTCCCTGATTATTTTGATAAAAATTTCTCTGGGTCCCGAAATGCCAGACGAAATTTCCGCCTGGATGATATTCAAGATCCAAAAGATAGGCAAATACATTTCTTTCATAATGTAGGGTATCTATTTCATTCTTGTAATTATAGGTTAGATAAAGATTGGGAATCCATTTTTTACTCTTTAAATATGTAATTTGCAACTCGGGCATCGCATCAAAAATCTTCTCGGAAATTTCAAACCCTGCGTTATCTTTCTTTTTAAAATATATTTTGCATTCGTTTAAAATCCCGATTCTGAAGATTCCAACATCTTGCCAGCAACGAATAAATGCTGTATGTCTGTATCCTTCTTCTCTAAATGTTGATGGTTTATCGGTTGACTCAAGTTGATACCTTCTTCCCAATTCAATCTCTGCTTTAAACCTACCCGTTGACCATTTTTTGTTAAAAATTGTTTTGATTTTAATCGGATAATTTAATCCCTTATAGATAATTTTATCCGGTCCATCTGTCATGTCCTGGAGAGAAAAATTTCTATCAAAATTTTCTACCAGCAAAAAAAATTCAAAAAAATTTAGATAATTATAACCCCTAAAATACCCAATTCCAATTTCATCTTCCCCTTTGTAATAATGAGTTGTTATTGATAAAAATAATCGGGTGTTTTCTTTTAATTGAAAAAACGGTTGAAAATAATGATTGGATATATGAATGTCATAGTCACCGATATAACGATTTTGGTAACGAATACCAAGAATTTTTGATAGATATGCTTCATAACGTAGTTCAAGATTGATATACCAGTTAAGTAAATCAAGACAACCCTGACTTGTCCGCATGCCATTTTTTGTTGAATCAAATGCAGTTTCCCAGGATTGAAAGTAATGGGCAAGTTGTTTATCAAGAAGATACTGATAATTTGAGTCTTCAGGTGCATAGGCAAAAACAAAATGACAAACACCAAATGTCAGAAACCAGAAATAATTATTGATTCGTTTAAATTGTTCAAAAATTCTGTCAAAGGTGCTATTTTTAATTTCCATATAAATACAGTTATTTTTCAAATACCCGGTTTTGTATCAATCTGTTTTTTATATAAATAAATCTCTCCAAATGTTTCATTCTGTTCTACACTTGCCAGCCCTTCTTTTACTATTTGTAGCATACCAAAGAAGTATGATACCGCTATAGAAGTATTTCTTTTTTCTTGAAGGAATTTCAAAAAATTGATTTTTTCATTTTTTTCAAGAACCTGTGTCAAATCTTCAATGACCTTCTCAATCGGTATTAATTGTCTTTTTATCAAAACTGCTTCTTTTTCAGTGGGTTTAAAACTTTTGAATGCAAGGATAAGGCTCGTCAGATCTCCTTCTTCAAGCACCGTTGTGGGTTCTACCTTTGCAAAACGGGGGAATTGTTTACTCGTCTGTGTTTCCATTTCTCCAAAATACCGTGCTATCTCTTTGAATTTTTTGTATTCTTCAATAATCTGCATCAATGTAATTGGTTTTGCCTCTTCTTCGTCTTCAGGGGTTCTGGGCAAAAGCGAGCGAACCTTTAATCTTATTAAAATTGCTGCCATCAAAAGAAAATCCGCTGCATCTTCAAGGTCTTGCCGTTCAATCTTTCTTATGTAATCAAGATATTCTTCTGCAACCTGCCCGATTGGGATATCAAATATATCAACCTCTTTTTTGCGAACCAGATATACAAGGAGGTCTATTGGTCCATAATAAATTCCAATATCAATCTTCACACCTTTATTTTAATCATCAAGATTGAAATGTCAAGCAAAGAGATTTTATTTTGTGAATCGTAATATATTCAAAAGCAAATCTTTGTGTTCATTCAATCTTCTTACTGCATAATCTCCAATTAATTGCAAGGTCTGAAAAGCAGGATAAGCTTCTTTCTCACGGACTTTTTTCAAAAGAAAAACACTTAAAAATCTAAAAAATGAAGTTCCTATAAAGAGGATATGAAAATTGACAAATGTCTGTCCCATGAATTCAAACCTGAAATTCTCAAGTAACTGGGCAATCAAACCACCCAAGAGTGAAGACAAAAAACCACATATTCCTGTTATTGTAGAAAAAACTGCAAAATATGATTCTTTCAATTCTTTCTCTTCAGTCAAACTCAATAAAATATTAAAAAGACTCAGGTTGATTCCACACCAGAACAGACCGCTAAAAAATGCATCAATCCATATCGGTAAAATAAAATCCGAACGGGCAAAAAGCCATATTATTGGCAAAAATATAGTACCCGCAAAGTTTATTGCCAATATAGGTTTTGACCTGACTCGGTCAATCATTTTTCCCCAGAATATTTGAAATACTAAACTCGCAATGCCCGCAATGATTCCATAAATGGCAATCGTTGAATAAGCCATTTTTAGATTTTTTATCATATGGACCACATAGAAAGGCGCTGCAATGCCTGCAAATAGATACCAGAATGATACAAATTTTAAAAGGGCAACAAAATTTTGGTCCTTCATCGGTTTTAAGAATACATCCTTAAAGTGTATAACCTTTTTTTCAAATTTAGGCTCAGGCTGGAATGAAAGCGTAATACCCGCAAGGGTAGAGAAAAAGACAGCCGTGGAAAAGATTATTATAAACGCCTGATTTGGTGCAAAAAAATCAAGGACCTTTCCTCCAAGATAATTTACAACCATTCCAACCGCACTTATTATTGTTGTTCTAATCCCGAAATATCTTCCCCTCTCTTCTTTTGGTATCAAATCACTCATCCAGGAAAGCCAGAGATTACCCGAAAAATTCAAAAGGAGATTAAACAAAAATATTATAACAAAAAAAGTATTAATGCTGATTCGGATATTAAAAACAAGTGCAATAACAAAAAATATAAAAATTCCCCTGCCAATCAATGCAGTAAAAAGACAGGGTGATTTCCTCTTTCCAATTATATTTGCGATATAAGCAGCAAAGAAACCAACACCCGCAAGTATTGATGGAATCGCAGTCAAAATACCTATCTGAAATGGATTGGCATTTAAAAACAGGGCAAACGAAGTTAAAAACATACCTCCGGTCAGGGTGATATGGAATTGAGCAAAAACGCCCTCTATGACAGAAATCCTTTTACCAGAAGTTAATTCGTTCTCCATTGATTTTGAGGTGTATTACTACATTTTTAAAAAACCAACTCATAAATCATAACTTCTTCTTCTTTACCCTTCACTTTTACCTTACCCAGTTCTTTAAAGTGAAGTTCAATTGTTGGATGTGATGAGACCATTTTATATGTTTCATTACCAATGATTACACTCACACCAAATTCTTTGGTCAAGCCCTCAAGCCTTGAAGCAAGATTAACTGCATCACCAATAACCGTGTATTCCATCCGCATTGGCGAACCAAAGTTTCCACTCACAACCTCACCAGAATTTATGCCCACCCCAATCTTTAATCCAAGCTGTTCAGCCCTCTTGACCATTTCCTTCGCACAGAGGCAGGCATTTAATGCCGAATTTTTTAATTTGACCGGATGGCCAAATACTGCCATCACACAATCACCAATGAATTTATCAACCCTACCTTGATACTTGAATACAATCATAACCATTTCCGTCAAAAATTTATTTAAAGAATTTGCTACCTCTTCGGGTGTTGACTTTTCTGTATATGGAGTGAAGTTTCTTATATCCGCAAAAATAATTGTGCAGGCAACCCTTTCTCCACCAAGTCTGGGTGGTTCTTTGATAATTTTTTCTAAAAGTTCCTTAGAATAATATCTTGAAAAGATAGATTTCAATCTACGCTTTTCTCTTTCTTCAAAGCGATAGCGGTATATAAGCGAAATTATTATCGTCAGGATTAGTGAATAATAAATGCGCACGCTCTGAAATTCTATATTGTTATAAAAAAGGACAAGAGAAAGAATAAAAATTGATAGAAAACTTATCAAATATACAAGCACATACACCCTTGTTTGATAAAAACTTGTGAAGATAGCGATAAGTAGCGAAAAAAATATTGTTATTAACAAAATAAAAAAATAGGGAAATTGTGTTATTTTCAAATTTTTGATAAAGCCATTAACTAAATTAGCCTGTATCAATATCCCCGGGAAATGTCTACGAAATGGAACCGCATGATAATCAAATAGACCGGATGCAGTTCCGCCAATCAGCACTATTTTATCCGTAAAATATTCCTTGGGCACCCGCTGTAAATACACATCACTGAATGATATTCTGCGAAATGATTCTAAATCAAAATAATGAATTAAAAATTTATTATCAAAAAAATTCTTGCCTATTTGGCGTGCAATTGTATATGCGAATGTCTGTTTGTGATTTATTTCTTTATATCCATTACGCACGACTCCATCTTCATCAGCAATTATCTCTCCAACACCGCTCGGGCATATAGAACTAAAGATGGATTCTTTATTTAATGAAGAAACAAGAACCACATTTTTATTATTCAATATTGCATTTATAAGGGTAGAATCAAAATCTGGCTTTTGATAATATCTTCTTGCATATACCGGCAGTGTGTCAGGTTCACCAAAGAATATATCGATCCCGATTAATTTCGCTAAACTCAAATATTCAATAACCTCCGCAAAATACACCCTGGGCCAGTTTTGATAACGACCCAATTTTTCTAAACTAATCTCATCAATATCAATAACCACAATATCTTCTATGTGCCTTTCCGATATCGCAATACGATATTTAAGATCGTAAATCTTCTGGTCAAAAGGTTGATAAAGAGGTTTGTAAAGACAGATGATATGTACAACAACAATAACACCAATAGAAATCAAAAGATTTTTCAAAATTCTATTCATTCTTAAATTGTCGCTCAAATGTCTTGATAAAAAGTTCCGCAAGTTTAGGGTCAAACTGTGTTTTGCGATTCTTTTTTATCTCACTCAATGCTACATTCGTTTCCATTCTTGGACGATAAGGACGGTCTGATGTCATAGCATCAAATGAATCAGCAATCGCAATAATTCTTGCACCCAGCGGAATTTTATCTCCTTTCAATCCCATTGGGTAACCTGTGCCGTCGTATTTTTCATGGTGATGAAGGATATTCGGTACAAGGCTTTTAAGCTTCTTTATTGGTTCAACAATCTCCGCACCAAATTCAGGATGGCGCTTCATATACGAATATTCTTCTTCATTCAGAAGCCCCGGTTTAGAAAGTATCCTATCCGGTATGCCAATCTTCCCTACATCGTGCAGCACTGCTGACAATTCAAGATCCTTTAATGATTCTTTGTCAAGCTCAAGACCCTCACCAATCAACAATGCATATTCAACGACACGTGCTGAATGTCCTTTTGTATATGGGTCTTTGGCATCTATTGCCTCAACGATTGCCCTGATAGAAGATAAAAATAGTTCATCAAGCTCCTTATATAAAGATGCATTCTCAATAGCAATAGCAATCTGATTTGCAAGCGCAAGATACATTTCTAAATCATCTTCATTAAATTGTTTATTACCCCGTTTATTTAAAACTTCCGCAACGCCTATTATCTTACCTTTAACCATAAGGGGCACGGCAAGAATTGAACGGGTCACAAATTTCGTCTTCTTATCAACACCACTGAACCAGCGGGGGTCTTTTGTAACATCAGGAACGAGCAATGGTTTTTTGTGTTGGGCAACCCACCCGACAATACCCTTTCCCATCGGAATGCGAATTTCTTTAACTTCCTTACCCTTTTCACCACGGGCAGTGATAAAATACAATTCATTCTTTTCTTCATCAATTCGGAATACACTTGATGCCTCAGCATCCATAAGTTCTTCTGCCTTTTGCAAAATGATATTTATTAAGGTATCAATATCCAAGGTTGAAGAAAACACAAGTGAGGCATCAATCAAGGTTTCAAGGTCTCTAATCTTCTTCTTAAGTTCATATATTTTTGATTTCATAATTACGCTCCCCTGCACCAAATTTCTCCCCATAATATAATTGGACCTGCGAATCTATGTCCGGACGCAATTTATCAATATCGTTTTTCACCATATCATAAGAAGCACAATCAATTGCAACCGGGTCAAATCCTGCAAGAATACCTACATCGGGGCATATCGGTGGTTCAGATGTGTGAAGACAATCACAATCAGGTGTGATGTTTATGATAAAATTCAAATAGAAAATCTTTTTATTTTTTACAAGATTTGCTGAATACTGGGCAATCCCTTTTTGAACTTCGTCAGAGGCTGCACTCCAGGAAAATCTAATTGCCCTTTGTGGGCAGATAGACATACAACCTGCACAACCACTACATTTATTATGGTTTATCTGGACTTTTTTCATATTCTTCTCAATGGCACTATATGCACAGTAATCATAACACTTAAGACAGAAAGTACATTTTTCCTTTTCCACATAAGGACGGGAACGAGAATGTAATTGAAGTTTGCCACCCTTTGAGGCAAAACCCATTCCTAAGTTTTTCAACGCTCCACCAAAGCCAGTTAATAAATGTCCCTTGAAATGACTGATGCAAAATATCGTATCAATGTTTTTGAAAGCCCTTGCAATCTTTGAACCATTAATTTCAAAGTATTCATCTCCATATATTCCGTCGCCAATTATAATCGGTGCAAAATCAAAACCATGTTCTTTTGCAAGTTCAATATGGGTATCACCCTTAAATCTTCTCCCCGAATAAAGCGTAGTAGTATCTATCAATAAGGGTCGGGCACCGGTATTTTTTATCATATCCACAACCTTGCGCACATACAAGGGATTGACAAAAGTAAGATTACCATCTTCACCAAAATGGGTTTTTACCGCAACAATCTTATTATTTTCTACTATCTTGAGCCCTCCAGAAATTTCTACCATTTTTTCCAGCATTTTCAAGTAATTTTCTTTCTGTTTTTTACGGAAATCAAGAAAATATAGATTTTGCATAATAGATAATACTCAAATAACAGAAAAATTCAAGGGGTATTTGTGTAAAAATTACAAATTCAATTTGTTATCGCAATTTTTTGTCTTATCTTTTTACCTTCATTTGTCTGCAGTTCTATAAAATAAGTACCTGTAGGAACCAACCTGCCCCTTAAGTCCTTTCTATCCCAATAAATCGTGAAAGTTCCAATGCCTTTTGTCCTGAATATACTCTTTAATAGATTTCCTACATTATCATATACCTTTATCTCGGTTTTTTCACCAGCCGTGCTGAATTTGATAAAAACCCTGTCCCTTGCCGGATTTGGATATACCGCCAGATTCGCTATAGTATTATTTTGACTAACGACCTCTTCTTTACCTACGATAGGCAGTATTGTAAAAGGCAAAGGATTAATTGCACTCACTGTATCATTTACAGTCATTGCAGTAAATTTGATATAGCAATTAGCAGAACCCTGAATATTAGAAGGTATTCGCCACTGGTATCTACAATTATTTTTCAAATTAGTTGCAATGGGATTCCAGGGACCATTTGGACCGGATGTGGAAAGTTCAAGTTTTATCGTTGCAGTTCCTGAAGGAACTCCACAGGTCCATTTTATGAATTGAACTGAACCGCGATAGAATTTCTGTCCACCCCTTGGGAAGACTGGATAAATAAATAAATTCTGTGGTATAGAAGATTCTTTATAAAATCTTGGCCTATTGCGGGAATTCCAGGAATCACCTTCATCACCAACAACAAGGATATCTGGATAACCATTATGATCTGCATCGGTGCCTACCCTGAATGCTCGGGGTGTCCCAGGACTGGGTGTCTTAAATGTTGTATCCTGTGTCCAGCCTGTACCGGTGTTGCGCCATATTGTAACCGTGCTATCACCAAATGCACACAAATCAACAAATCCATCAAGATTCATATCAAATAATTGCGTAAGGTCATAAGGACCGGTGGTGGGTAATCCTGTTGAATAAGAACTCCAGTTATTATTACCCTGCCAGGTCCAGACTTCAACCCCACCGCTTGAATTACAGAAGGCAAAATCTAAATCCCCATCGTTATCAACATCGCCAAGGGATGGTCCCCTTCTGCCCGAACTTCCCCCGGGTGGCAAATTGCCATCGGCATTTGAGAAACCGCCCGAACCATTTCCAATATATATACTTCCGTATTGATGCCCTGCACAGAAATCAGCATAACCGTCATTATTTACATCTCCGAACATAAAATCCATTGTAGAATTTCCACCAACAAAACCGAATGACTGATGCCAGGTTCCATCAAGATGATTGATAAAGATATGTATCCCATCATCCGCACCGAATGAATTTCCCCCCAGGTCTAAATCGCCATCATTATCAATATCTGCAAAGTCTGTGCAGAACATACCCCAGTAATTAGGATCGCCGATAGAAATCCCATCATCCCAGGGCGTCCAGTTTTGACCGGTGCCGTCGCCAAGGGCAACTTCCATAATTGAATCACCAAAATCATTATTTGAGTAGTTGTGGTGCATCCCATAACCAATATCAAGAAGACCATCATTATTAACATCACCGATAGCAATTCCACCGTATCCAAAATCACCATTCTGATATACATTCCAGACACCCTGACCATTGCCAAACCAGACCATCACACCGTGTTCCTGGGTATTCACATACGGTGAGCCGTGGTCACCGATTGATAGTATGTCAATATTTCCATCATTATTGATGTCAACCATCTCCATTTCAGTTCTACCTCCCTCCATTGCAGGATTTTCTAACCCCTGTGAAGATTCTATATAACTCAGTGCATAAAGAAGTGAATAGCACACAAGAAATACGAGAAGCAGATACAAAATCTTTTTCATAATCTCCTCCCTTAAAATTATTATAAATATCCCGTCCGAAAAATCAAGAGTAAAATATTTTTAGTTTACTAATCCCTCACAAAAGGTGTTGCACATCTAATTCTAAATCTACAAATGTAAAGTAAATCTTCGGGTTCACAATTTTAGCCTTTCTTTTTGTCATTAATTGCCCTAATTTGCCTTTTTTATTCTATCTCTTTCAATCTTTTCCAAAAATCCTTCTGATATTTCAGTAGGATAATCACCAGCAAAACAGGCAGTGCAAAAATCTGTGGTACCCATTCCTACACCTTTTATCAATCCCTCCACGGATTGATATATCAAAGCGTCTGCGCCGATTGTCTTTTTTATTTCTTCAACTGATTTATTTCGGGCAATAAATTCACCCCTGGTCTGCATATCTATTCCATAGACGCAGGGATATTTAAGGGGTGGTGAATAAACACCAAAATAAACCTCTTTCGCTCCGGCACTCCGTATCAATCCGATTATCTCTTTTGATGTATTACCGCGAACGATTGAATCATCTATTAGTAGAACTTTTTTATTCTTGATTTCTGATTTTATTACATTCAGTTTCATACGCACTGATTCAATTCTTTTCTCCTGGGTAGGCATAATAAATGTTCGGTAGATATAACGATTCTTTATCAAACCTTCACGATGTTTCACCTTTAAGACTTCTGCTACCATCTGGGCAGATCCCCGGGCAGTATCGGGAACAGGAACTACAACATCAGGTTTTATCCCGGCCTTCAGACATTCCTTTCCAAGTTCTTCGCCCAATCTTAACCGTGCTTCATAAACACCTATTCCATCAATAACCGAATCCGGTCTTGCAAAATATACATATTCAAATATGCAGGTTGCCTTTTTCCCATTATGAATCTTTTTTGAAAATACATTATTGTGTGTATCAATAAATATTGCTTCACCCGGTTCTACATCTTTGAATTCTGAACATCCAAGCATATCAAGTGCTACACTCTCTGAGGCAAAGGTGTAACCTTCACCATTTGGTGCATAGACAAGGGGTTTTATTCCATTCTTATCCCTGAAGGCAAGTAGACCCTTTCCTGCGATAATACAGACCACTGCAAAACTACCAATCAATTTATCATATACTCGTTTGAGTGCCTGGAATAATAAATCGGCATTAAATTTACTCAAATCCATTTTTGAAAGTTCAATTGAAAGAATATTCAATATAATTTCCGCATCACAATTTGAATTCAGATATCTTAAATCCTTTTCAATTATTTCTTTCTTTAAATCAAAATAATTGACCAAATTACCATTGTGCGCAAGGGCGATACCGTAAGGTACAGTCAACACAAATGGCTGGGCATCTTCAATGCCACCGGGTCCCACTGTAGGATAGCGCACATGACCGATGCCGATATCACCATCAAGGCGGGCAATGTTCTTCGAATTAAAAACATTTGTAACCAGCCCCTGCCCTTTTTTCAAGTGGAAAGTTTGTTCGTATGTCACCGCGCCGGCTGCATCCTGTCCCCGGTGTTGTAATGCAATCAAACCGGGATAAATATAATCAATCGCCCTTCCTTTACCAATTATCCCGATTATACCACACATATCACTCCCATTCTATTGTTGCGGGTGGTTTAGATGTAATATCGTAAACAACCCGGTTTATACCCTTTACTTCATTGGTAATGCGGCTTGAAACCTGTCGCAAAAAATAGTCCGGTAATTTAACCCAGTCTGCTGTCATCCCATCCTCACTATAGACCGCCCTTATTGCACACACATTCTCATAGGTCCTTTTATCACCCATTACACCCACACTCCCTAAAGGCAAAAGCACGGCAAAAATCTGCCATATATCTTTATAATTCTTTAATTTTTGTGCCTCTTCCTGTAAGATTCTATCTGCCTGTCTTAATGTTTCAAGTTTTTGTTCATTAATCTCCCCGACAATGCGCACGGCAAGACCCGGTCCCGGGAATGGTTTTCTCTGGATAAATGTCTCTGGCATCCTCAATCTTCTTGCTATTTCCCGAACCTCGTCTTTAAAAAGCATCCTCAATGGCTCAATAATCTTCAGGTGCATTTTTTCAGGCAATCCTCCGACATTGTGATGGCTCTTGATCACTGCTGAAGGTCCGATACCCTTTCCGGATTCTATGACATCAGGATACAATGTCCCCTGGATTAAATATTCCACACCTTTTATCTTGCTCGCTTCTTCTTCAAAAATTTTAATAAATTCGTTGCCAATAATTTTACGTTTCTGTTCCGGTTCTTTTATCCCACTTAATTTGTTCAAAAATCTCTTCCTCGCATCAACAACTATCAAATGCATTCTATTTTTCAAATTCCTTTCAACCTCTTCTCGTTCATTATATCTTAACAAACCATTATCAACAAATATGCCCACAAATTTGCTCCCGATCGCCCTGGATGTCAGAACACCGGCTACGGTAGAATCAATTCCCCCACTTATTGCGCAGATTGCCTTTTTATCACCAACGGTTTCTCTTATCTCTTTTATCTTTTCGTTTATAAACTTTCCCATTGACCAGGTCTTCTTTGCCTTGCAGATTCTAAATAGAAAATTATTTATTATTTTCATACCATATTGCGTATGTCTAACTTCCGGATGAAACTGGACACCATAAAAGTTTCTCAACTGGAGACCGGCAATCGGTGTAGTATCGGTTGATGCGATTACCTTTGCTCGCGGGGGCAATGTAACTACTGAATCGCCGTGGCTCATCCAGACTTTAAATCTAACCGGTAGGCCTTCAAACAAAAGGTTATTCCTAATTTTAATCTCCGCAGGTCCATATTCACGGCATTTTGTGTGTTGGACCTTACCGCCGAACATTTGAGCTGTCAATTGCAGGCCATAACATATCCCTAAAACCGGGACATTGTATTCAAAGAATTGTTTAAATACTTTAATATCAGACTCATAGACGCTACCCGGACCACCGGAGAGAATGATACCTTCAAGATTTTCGGTCTTTAATCTATCAATAAAACAACTGAAGATCTCTGAAAATACCCCACATTCCCTTACCCTGCGGGCAATCAACTGGGTATACTGGGAGCCAAAATCGATTACTGCTATCATAAATAATGATATCCAGATTTTCATAAAAATCAATGATATTTTATCAAATCACCTTATTTTAACATTTCTTCACCATTCCATTATTCCATAATTCTAAAATTGTGGAATAATAATAAGTGTCGGTTGAAAATGGAATAAAATTCTTACGAATTAACTCCAATCTACCCCTAACCTGAAAATTTTGCATTTCAAACATTTTTATCCAGCAAATCTCCCAACTTTTTGGAGAAAAACCTAAATAAAAATGGTTACAGGACAATAATGCAATTGTCAAACGGTCAAACAGGAATATTGTAGGAGCTGTTTCCAACCACGACATTATATCGCTGCTGGGAAGCGGCTCCTACAGATTTATTTTAGCCACTTGTTATAATGTTTAGATTTGCCCCGAGCGCCCACACAGGAATAAATCCCAAATTCCAAACACCAAATTAAAAAATTTAGTTTTTGTCTTTCATTGAACGGTTTCGCAGCCCGTTTCGTAATAGGGTTTTGCTTATCGTCCAATCCCCCTTTATCCCCCTTTAAGGAAGGGGGAGAGGATCTCAACCAATTGCGTCTTATTGCCCCTAAATACCTTATCCCCCTTTAAGAAAGGGGGAGAGAGAAAAGAGGAATCTTAGAAAGGGGACTCCCACAAGGGTGAGGGATTTGATGTATGGAGGGTGAGATCAAATTCCAAATTGGAAACATAATTCTAATACAAGAATCGCTTGCCTTTTTTCGCCCTCTATTGCCCTTTACTGCCCTGTATCGCCTTCTACCGCCCTCTTTAGCCTTCTTTATCCCTCTTTAGCCCTCTATTTAATATATCTCCAAATACTTATCAACCTCCCATTTTGAGACCTGGATTGAGTATTCATTCCATTCCCGCGTTTTTATCTCGTAGTATTTTTCAAAGAGTGTCTCACCAAATGTCCTTTTTACAAGATTACTCTTATGGTAATATTGCAATGCCTCCCATAATGACCTTGGAAGAACATCAATACCCTTGGATTGTAAATCCATACTCTCAAGATGATAAACATCTTCTTCAACCGGTTTTGGTGGTTTCAATTTTCTCTTCACACCATCAATACCAGCCTCAAGGATAACACTGAATGCAAGATAGGGATTTGTGCAGGGGTCAACTGAACGGAGCTCAAGACGGGTACTATTCAATCTATTCTTCGTGATCTGAGGAACACGCACCAGTGCTGAGCGATTCATCCTTCCCCAGCAGATATAGACCGGTGCCTCAAAACCAGATACCAGCCTCTTATAAGAATTTACTATGGGTGAAATCACCGCGGAAATCTCTTTTATGTGAGCTAAAAGACCTGCAAGGTAATGGTAGGCTGTCTCAGAAAGACCATAATCATCCTTCGGGTCCGCAAATATATTTTTCCCATTCTTGAATATACTCTGATGGGTATGCATTCCGCAACCTGCCATTCCGAACAATGGCTTAGGCATAAATGTCGCATAGAGATTGTGTTCTTCGGCAATACGTTTTATCACCATCTTTGCCGTCAGAATATTATCTGCAAGTTGTAGTGCATCAGTATATCTTAAGTCAATCTCGTGCTGGCTCTTCCCTACTTCATGGTGGCCTGCTTCAACCACGATACCGAATTCCGATAGTTTTTCACACATCTGTTTACGTACCCGTAATGCTAAATCACCACCTAAGTCAAAGTATCCAACCTGGTCATGTAGTAAAGGTGTAATCCTTGAACCATCACGCTGGAATAAGTAAAATTCAAGTTCCGCACCGACATTAAATTCCATACCATCTTTTTTAAGATTTGAAAGGACCTTTTTGAGTAAGCCACGCGGGTCAACCACTGAAGGCTTGTGGTCAGGACCATATACATCACAGATAAATCTTGCAGTCTTTTCTGCATTCCATGGTATTATCCGGAATGTATCAAGGTCAGGCCTTAAGAACATATCACTTTCACATATCCTGCCGAACCCTTCCACTGACGAGCCATCAAACCATATCCCATCTCTTAGTGCCTTTTGTAATTCTACAATTGTAATCGTTACATTCTTTATTGACCCGAGGATATCTGAAAACCAGAGGTCAATGAATTTTATATCATTCTTTTTTATCTCTTTAATTATTTCGTTTTCAGTCATTTTTTCCTCTTCTTGATTCCTACATACTCAGCGATTGATTTTGCCTGGGTGAATAATAGTAAATAATCAGGACCTCCTGCCTTGGAATCGGTTCCTGACATATTGAAACCACCGAATGGATGGACACCAACGAGTGCGCCCGTGCATTTCCGATTTATATAAAGATTGCCAACAAAGAATTCCTTCTTTGCCCTTTCAATCTTCTTGCGATTCTTTGTATATACTGCACCGGTGAGACCATATTCAGAATCATTGGCAAGTTCTATTGCATGGTCATAATTACGAGCCCTTATCACAGCAAGGACAGGTCCAAATATCTCTTCCTGGAATATCCTCGCCTTCGGACTATCAATCTCAATCACGGTAGGTCTGATAAACCATCCCTCATCACCTGCCGGCTCACCACCACAAACGAGTCTGCCTTCGGATTTTCCAATCTTTATGTATTCCATTATTGAGTTGTAGGCACTCTGGCTTATTACCGGTCCCATATAATTTTCAAAATACTTTACTGGTCCAACTTTAATGGCCTCAACCCTGGGAACAAACTTCTCCATAAATTTTTCATAAATCTTATCATCAAGGATAAGCCTTGAGCAGGCAGAACATTTCTGCCCCTGATAACCAAAGGCAGAAACAAGGACACCGTTGACTGCACTATCAATATCTGCCTCAGAATCCACTATAATTGCATCTTTACCACCCATTTCAGCAACTACCCTTTTTATCCATATCTGTCCGGGCTGGGTCTTTGCCGCCTGTTCAACGATCCGCAGACCAACTTCTTTTGAGCCAGTGAAGGCGATAAATCTTGTCTTTGGATGACGCACAAGATAATCACCGGCAAGTGCACCTGAACCAGTCATAAAATTTACAACCCCGGATGGAACACCCGCTTCTTCCACCACTTCCATAAATTTATAGGCAATTGTTGGTGTATCACTTGAGGGTTTCAAAATTACCGTGTTTCCGCTTACAAATGCTGCGGTCGTCATACCGGTCAAAATTGCCATCGGGAAGTTCCAGGGTGGGATAACAATTCCTACACCTAATGGGATATAAACCTGCACATCCTTTTCACCTGGATATTGAAGGAGTTTTGGACCCTTATCATATCTTAATGCTTCCCTGCCATAGTATTCACAAAAATCTATTGCCTCAGCAATATCTGCATCTGCCTCATTCCAGTTTTTCCCTGCCTCAAAAACAAGCCAGGAGTCGAGTTCCAGTCTTCTCTTACGCATAATATTTGCCATTTTAAATAGATAATTTGCCCTGACCTTTGCAGGCGTATATTGCCAGGTCTTGAATGTCTCCAATGCCGCAGCCATTGCCTGTTCCGCAATCTTTTCATCTGCCTTCTGGAAAACACCTACGACCTGGTCTTTTTTTGATGGATTATATGAAATCAATTTATTATTTGTCTTAACCCTTTTACCACCGATGATGATATCATATTCCCTGCCAAATTGTGCCTCAACCTCAGCAAGGGCTTTTTCCATCTTTTTTCTGTTTTCTGCGATTGTAAAATCAGTATATTTCTCATTCCTAAATGGTTTCATAATAATAACCTCCTTCAACCAATTATAGCGAAAAATTTACAAAAGTCAAGAAAACCTATTTTTTGTTTTTTTCTAAATCAACTATAGCAGACTTGACCAAAGAAAGCAACTTTTTATCATTCATTTTCATTGCATTCTGCTCTGCCCTGTAAAGATGAACACCTGCCTTAGCATATTGTCGTAATTTTGTATAAGTAATGCCCAGATGGATTTGTGCCAGGGTCATTCTACTAATATCGTTTAATTCCTGGAATATGGCAAATGCAATTTTCAAAAATTTGAGTGCCTGGGTATATTCACCATTAATAATAAAAACCTTGCCGAGCAGGCCCGAAGAAATACCGAGCTGTCTCCGAAATCCGAGTTCTTTTGCGATTTGGAAGTTCTTTTTGTAATATTCTATCGCTTTTGGATAATCACCCTGTTTTTCAAAAACTGCACCACAATTACCCAATGCTGAACCTACACCCATTCTATATCCGGTTTTTTCCGCTGCGATTAAAGCTTTATTATAATATTGTATTGCTTTTTTATAATCGCCTATTTCTTGATAAACAAGTCCAATATTATTAAATGTCGTTGCCATCCCCAACTTATCATTAATCTTCTTATCCAAAAGAAGACATTTATTATAGTAGTGCAGGGCGTTATCATACTCATCCCGGTTAAAAGCAAGCAGGGCAATATTACTCAAAACCCCGTTCATCCCATAATCATCTTTTAATTTTTTGTATATATTCAATGCTTTTTGAAAATATTTTTCTGCTTGAGCATAATTGAGTTCACGCCGGCAGATTACCCCCAGTAGATTAAAAATTCTTGCTTCAAAATGAGGATATTTTTTTATTCCCGGAAATTTTTGTAATTTATATATAAACCTGCGGGCATTTTTCAAATCCAATCTCCCCGTAATTAACAATCCAGAAATGCGAAGGATAATATCTACTCTGATTGATCGATCAAGTTTTTTGAAAATTCTGAGAATTTTATCATACTCTTCAATCGCCTTTTCATACTTCCCAATTAACCCATATATTTCTGCCCTATTTGTAACCGCATTAATCAAAAGTTCCTTCCTCTTATCTTTATCCATTTTATTGATTACCTTCTGCACTAAGAAGAGACTGCGTTTTTCTTAACCATACTTCAGAACCAATCTTTTTAAAGATATTTGCTGACCTATTCAAACATTCATTTGCTTCGTATTTATCTTGATCCTTAAGCATTTCACCAAAATAGTAGTAAGTTTTTGCCAGTTCAAACTGTTGTCCTAAAGATTCAAAAATCTTAATCGCCTCTATGAATTTTTTTTCTGCCATTCTTTTTCTATCTTCTCCGTTCTGTGCCGAATAAATTCTCGCCTTTAAAAAAATCGCCTCGCCCATCCCCTTTTTTGAACTTGTCTCACTGGCTAATCTATGTACTTTCTTGCAATATTCCATTGCACATATAAATTTCTTTTTTATAACCATTAATTCGCAGTAGGCAATATATATTCGCATTAAACTATCCTTTTTTTCGATTTCATTGGCTATTTTTTCAGCCCTTTGCAATAATTTAAAGACGCGCCCAAAATTTTGTAACATTATGTTAACATTGGCCAAATGGATCAAACAAACAACAACACTGTTAAGGTCCTGAATTTTGCTATTGATTTTAAGTGACTTTTTCAGGTAGCAAAGTGCCCTGTTATAATCGCCTAATACCAGATATATATAACCCAGATTGTTATAGATTGTTCCCTGTCCGCTTAAATTACCAATTTTTTCCCAGAGTATTATTGCCTTTTCAAAACTTTTAATCGCCTTTTTGTAATTCCCCATAGCAATATACACACTTCCTATATTATTATACGCCGTAGCCTGACCTTTTAGTGCCCCTATTTTCTTCTTTATCAACAATGACCTATAAAAATACTCTACTGCTTTATCATATAATCCATAAGCATAATAAATAACACCAACATTATTATAACTTTCGGCGATGCCTTCATTATCACAAATCTCTTCTCTGATTTTCAAAGCTTTTTTGTAGTATTCCAATGCTTTATCATTCTTTCCCAAAGAATGATAAATCGTTCCCATATTATTAAGAACATAAGCAAACCCAACACGAACATTATCCTTACCAAATAATCGCAAACCAATTTTATAAAATTTCAATGCCTTTTTATAATCTCCGAGCGCATCATATACAATTGCGATATTAACAAAATTTGTTGCTATGCCTTCATTATAATGAATTTTCTCGTTTATCTTAAGGGATTTATTATGATATGTTAGTGATTTCGAATATTTATCTTTCGCATAATAGACAAGTCCAATAATATTATAGCAATTTGCGACCCCTTCATAATTTTTGCATTTCTTATAAAAACGAATCGCCCGCGCTGATGTTTTAAACATATCTTCATAACTATTTAATGAATGATAAATATAACTCAATTGTAAAAAACAGTCCGCAAGTAACTTATAGTCTTTAATTTTTTCGGCAGCCTTAATGCCATACAGAATATCTTTTATACCAGTTGTGTTCTTTCCGATTATGTTCAAAACCGATGCCCTTCCCAATAATGCCCTGATAAGAAGTGATAATGAAATTTTATTAGAATATTTTATTTGTTTTCTTTTATACCCATTTTCCATAAGGTGTTATAAATATATTTAGTATGGGTAAAAAGTCAATAAAGTTTCTCAATTATTATAGGAGCAAAATTTCAATCCCCTCTTTCCCTCTTTTATAAATGGGGATAATGGGGGATTATTAAATGAAAACCAAAACTTCTGATATTTAAAAAACTCAGTAACTGACTCTTAATATTGAAAAATGTGGAAATGGGTCAGCAGTAAAAATTATTGACTTTATTTTAATTTTAAAGTATAATTAATTATGAAGTTTATGAGAATAAATTTTATACTACTTTTTTATGTTATAGTTATTTTGACATTTTGCAGTAAAAAAAATGAACATGGTCCAGTCAAAACAGTAAAATTAGAGGAAAATACCGACTCAATATTTGCCAATCCCGGAATGGGCTGGCAGACATTTTACCGAGCCGCCAATAATGACCCGAACCTCGCTGGACTGCCCACCACCACAATTTACCGCAGGTTCAGCTGGTATGAATTAGAACCCACCCCAGGAAATTTCAATTTTGCACTCTTTGAAGACTGGCTAAACAGGGCAAAGAGTAATGGACAGAGATTAGCCTGGCGTTTGATGATTGCGGCGGTCAGCCTCTCCTCTTCAACACCCTTATTGGGCTATGCGCCCCTATGGTTGATGGATGAAGGAGTCAGTGGCTGGATTTATTACTACGATGGAAACGGCAATAATCAGCAAGACCCTAATGAACCAGATATCTGGACACCTGATTTGGCTGATTCCCTCGCTGAATATTACCATAACCGCCTTGTTCAAGAATTTGCGCGAAGGTATTACGCAAATCCTTATATGGACATAATTGATATTGGTTCAGTAGGTCTGTGGGGTGAATGGCATTTTTATGCCACAAAAATAAAACAGATAATTGGTAACCCACCAACTGGTGGAACGATTGGAGGTAGAATACCGATGTATTCGGAAACTGTCCGGAAAAAAATAATTGATCTCTGGAATCAATCCTTTCCATCTCTACCCAAAGTAATGCTAATCGGTGATTCTCTTGGTATGTATTATGCTACAAACAATCTAAGAACTGGCTGGCGTGCTGATTCCTGGGGCGATATGAATTGGCATATGCCCTATTTCTATGACCAACAATTACAAAAAACCAGTGCTACCGAAGCCTGGAGAAATGGACCGGTGGCATTAGAACCAGGCTGGAATATGGAGTACTGGCAATCGCAGGGCTGGGATATTGATTATATTTTACAATGGGCGATTGACCACCATGCAACATATATCCAGAATAAGAGCGGGGTTATACCCGCGGACTGGATACCAAAAGTTAAAAATGCCTTGAAGAAAATTGGCTATCGGCTGGTTCTTCGCGAGATTCAAGTTCCCGAATATGTCTATAAAAATTTGCCTTTTGAAATAAATATGCTCTGGGAAAATACTGGTTCAGCACCACCTTATTTTGATTATTACTTGCATCTGAGATTAAAAAGAGAAAAAGACAATGTTTTTATAAAATGGGATTCACCGTCTTTACTATCGATCAAATATTGGCTTCCAGGGATACATAATGAAAAGGTTGAAATAACCCTACCCGATGAAATACCCGTAGGTGAATATGAATTGTACCTTGGGCTATTCAGTCCATTTGCAGAACATACCCATCCCAACTTAAAATACATTAAACTCGCAATCCAGAATACCGCGGATTCAGAGGGTTGGTATTTATTAAGCACAATAGAAGTGAAATAATAATTACTTAATGCGCGCTTTATTGGCAAATCCCTGGATATACGATTTTAAGGCATTTGATTTCTGGAATAAACCTCTGGGGTTGCTCATAGTTGCAGACATTCTAAAAAAATCAGGATGGGAGATTGATTTTATTGATTGTATGGACAGATTGAGCCCTTATTTTAAAACCGAAACAAAGACGGATATTTACGGACGAGGCAAATATCATTATGAAATTGTTGAAAAACCACAAATATTTAAAAATATACCAAGAAGGTTCAAACGATATGGCATCCCTGAAGAAGTATTCATCTCTGCATTAAAAAAAATTAAAAAACCCGACCTCATTTTCATCACCTCCTCAATGACCTACTGGTATCTCGGTGTATTAAATGCAATAAGAATAATAAAAAATCATTTTTCAGAAATACCGGTAATACTTGGTGGATTGTATGCAACGCTGTGTAAAGAACATGCAGAAAAGTATTCAGGTGCTGATTATATAATACCCGGCAATGCTGAAGATTGCTTAATAAAATTTTTAAACGAAAAAGGCTATCTAAAAAATAAGCTTGATAGAGAATCTACATTTCCTGATTTTTCTCTTTACAATTCATTGAATTATGGTGTTATAATCACATCAAGGGGATGCCCATTTAGATGTTCTTATTGTGCGACAAAGATATTATCACCTGATTTCTATTATTATGATAATAAACTGATACTTCAACAAATTCATAATTTATCTAAAAAAACAGATAACATTGCGTTCTTTGACGATGCCCTTTTATGTAATCCAAAATTCCCCGACCTTCTTGAAAAAATAATAGCAGAAAATTGGAGATTGAATCTCCATAGTTCAAACGGTCTCCATTGCAGATTCATTGATAAAAAAATTGCGCAACTTATGTATAAAGCAAATTTCAAGACAATGTATTTAAGTCTTGAAACAACAAATCCTGAGGTCCAAAAGAAAACCGGAAATAAAGTAAACACTGCTGAATTCCTTAAGGCAGTTGAGATTCTAAGACAGGTAGGTTTTACGCCAAATCAGATCCATGTTTATCTTTTATACGGAATGCCCGGGCAGGATTATGAAGAAATTATTGAAGGTATAAAACTCTGCCATCGTCTCGGTGTCAATCCACATCTCTGCGAATTTTCACCTATACCTTTCACTGACGAATACTCAAAATCAGAACTGACCCCTGAAACAGATCCATTATTTCACAATAACCATTTTTATACATGGTATTATCAAAATAAAAAATCAGAGATATACTCAAAAATTAAAAGACTCTTATCAAATAAACGGGCATTATAACGGCAGTTTAATATTTTAATGGTCACCAGCTAATACTGAATTTATTGACAATCTTCTTACTTTATGTAAAATAACCCGTGCACCGATACCTATTATTGTTAACATTAATACTTTTCACATTCTGTTCTAAAAGAACCGGTGATTTAGTTATCGCTGGTTCTACTTCGGTCCAGCCTTTTATAGAAAAACTTGCTGAAGAATATATGATAAAAAATAAAAATATCAAGATCAATGTCCAGGGTGGTGGTTCAACTGCTGGCATCCAGGCAGTATTTAATAAGACCTGCGCAATTGGAACTTCATCAAGGAATCTCCATACAGAAGAACAGGGGTTACATTCATTCATAATGGCTATTGATGGTATCGCAATCGTTGTGCATCCATCAAATCCTATCAAAAATTTAACCCATGATGAATTAAAAGACATATTTGCTGGTAAAATCACCAACTGGAAAGAAGTTGGTGGACCGGATAAAAAAATATATGCGGTTACAAGAGAAGAAGGCTCCGGAACAAGGGGGGCATTTGAAGAATTGATAATGCACGGGACTGCGATAAGTGATGCTTGCCTGGTCCAGGATTCTAATGGTGCGATACGGGAAATAGTCGCAAATACTCCACAGGCGATAGGATATATCTCAGCAGGACTCGTTGATAACAGGGTAAAGGCATTATCAATAGATAGTGTTGCACCGACGCTCGAAAATTATAAAAACAGCAGTTATAAATTCTTAAGACCATTTTTACTTTTGACCCTTGAAGAACCAAAAGGCACAATAAAATCATTTATTGACTATGTTCTGTCAGACGAAGCCCAGGAAATTTTAATGCATGAAGGTTTGATACCGGCAAACATATTTCAAAAATGAAAGAAAAAGTGTCGGAAAATCTTTTATTAATAATCTCTTTCTCTGCGATAGTATCGCTATTATTGATTACAATCTTCATCTTTGCCCAGGGGCTACCCCTTATTTTTAAGGCAGGATTCAAAAATTTCTTCTCAACACACTGGGCACCAACAAAAGGACATTTCGGCATCACCTCAATGATAATCGGCTCTTTATTCGTTACATTTGGAGCACTCATTGTTGGCGTCCCCCTTGGGTTAGCATGTGCAATATTCCTTGCAGAATTCTCTCCACCCCCAGTCCAGAAAACACTAAAACCGATAATTGAATTACTTGCCGGCATTCCTTCGGTTGTCTATGGATTCATTGGTATTGTCATTCTTGTTCCACTGGTAAGGGAAACATTCGGTGGTTCTGGCTTCTCAATCCTTACCTCAAGCCTTGTCCTTGGTATTATGATTTTACCAACAATCGTGAGCATTTCATATGATTCCCTCGTTGCAGTTCCCCAAACATATCGTGAAGGTTCTTTTGCACTTGGCGCAACAAAATGGCAAACTGTCTTAATGGTTTTATTCCCTGCCGCCCGTTCCGGCATAATCGCTTCAATAATACTGGGAATGGGCAGGGCGATAGGTGAGACAATGGCAGTAATCATGATTGCTGGAAATGCGTTAAAAATTCCCCATTCAATCCTTGATTCGGTAAGAACAATCACCTCAACGATTGCATTAGAACTTGGTTATTCAACTGGTGATCACCGCCTTGCACTCTTCGCCTGTGGTTCAATACTCTTTATTATCATCATTATTTTAAATATTCTTGCAATAAGGATTGCACGGAGAGAATGACATTTAGAATCGGACCAAGAACAAGTCAAATAATTGCCTATATTGGCTTATTGATATGCACAATCTTTGTAATATCTATCCTTTTCTTTGTCATCATTTTTGTTTTTAAAAACGGTTTTTCTTCAATAACCTGGGAATTCCTCACCCAGCCCACAAAGGCAATGGGTAGAGAAGGAGGTATATTCCCTTCAATAATTGGAACATTACTGGTAACATTGGTTGCAATCATAATTGCCACTCCCTTGGGTATCGGCACAGCCCTTTATTTAACCGAATATACAAAAGGTGGGTGGGTAAGAAGGATCATCAGTTTTGGTGCAGATTGTCTTGCTGGTGTCCCTTCTATCATATTCGGACTGTTCGGATTTATCTTTTTTGTGATTACATTAAAATTAGGCTGGAGCATACTTTCCGGTGGCTTTACGCTTGCAGTAATGATTCTGCCCACAATCATTAGAACATCAGAGGAGGCGATAAAGGCAGTACCTAGTGCATATCGTGAGATAAGTTATTCTTTAGGTGTTGGCAAGATTGATACAATACTCAAGATTGTCTTACCCACGGCATTTCCGGGAATCGCTACCGGCATAATCCTTGGCATTGGTAGGGCTGTTAGCGAAACTGCCGCTGTTATATTTACTGCAGGTTCGTCTTTGAATATGCCCACTGACCTTTTCTCATCAACCCGCACCCTTGCGGTTCATTTTTATATACTTGCCCGCGAAGGAATATCAATGTCCAAGGCATATGGTACTGCAACCGTCCTGATCATCAGCATCTTAATCATCAATTTCGTTGCCTATAGATTGATGCACAGGTTTATTGCCCGTTATTATTAAATATGGCTACACCTAAAATATCAATAAAGGGATTAAATCTTTTTTATGATGACATTCATGCTTTGAAAAATATAAACCTGGATATATATCCAAATGAGATATTAGCAATTATAGGACCAGCAAATTCCGGGAAGAGTTCTTTTCTCCGCACACTCAACCGCCTCGCGGAATTGGATGGTGCTAAAACTGATGGGGAAATAAAACTTGATGGAGTTAATATAACTGAGATACCGATCAATGAATTGAGAAGAAAGGTGGGGATGATCTTTGCCACACCTGTGGTATTGCCAGGCACTATCTACAAAAATATTGTCTATGGACCTAAGATGCACAACAGATATACAAAGAAAGAACTTGATGAACTCGTTTATTTTTCTTTGTCCTCGGCTGGGCTCTGGGACGAAGTCAAAGACAGATTATGGGACTCGGCATCCTGTCTTTCTGGTGGTCAGCAGCAGAGGCTCTGTATTGCACGAACAATCGCACTCAAACCCGAAGTGATAATGATGGATGAGCCCTGCTCAGGACTTGACCCGATCTCCACTACTAAGATTGAAAAAACAATGCTTGCATTAAAAGAAAAATTTACATTTATTCTTGTTACCAATAATACAAAACAGGCAGCAAGGGTAAGCACAAGGACCGCATTCTTTTTAAATGGTGAACTCATTGAGATAGGACCAACCGAGCAGATATTTACTGTACCAAAGGATAAACGGACAAATGACTATATTATAGGACGGTTTGGATGATTATCAAAACCACGAATCTCAACCTTTTTTATAATAAGTTTCAGGCGCTTAAGAATATCAATCTTGAAATAAAAGAAAATCTCATTACTGCATTGATTGGTCCATCTGGCTGTGGTAAATCAACACTCTTGCGGGTATTCAATAGAATGAATGACTTAATTCCTAATGTTAAAATAACTGGGAGTGTCATAATTGATAATGAGGATATCTATTCTCCATTGTGTGATTTGATATTTTTAAGGAAAAAGGTTGGAATGGTATTTCAACGCCCCAATGCCTTTCCCCTTTCTATTTTTGATAATGTAGCATACGGTCCAAGGGTCTGGAATATTACAAATAAAAAAGTTCTTGAAGAAATCGTAGAACGTTCTTTGAAAGCAGTAGGTATGTTTGATGAAGTAAAGGATATTCTGAAAAAATCAGCACTCACACTTTCTCCAGAACGCCAGCAGAGACTCTGTATTGCCCGTTTACTCGCAGTGGAACCAGAAATTTTATTAATGGATGAACCCTGTTCTGCCCTTGACCCGATTGCTACGGCTCGGATTGAGGAATTATTAATAGAATTGAAGAAAAATTATACAATCGTTATCGTTACCCACAATATGCAGCAAGCTGCAAGGATTGCGGATGATGTTGGATTTATGCTACTTGGTGAATTGATTGAATTTGATAAGGCAAAAAAGATTTTTACAAATCCGTCTGATGAGAGAACTTTTAACTACATCAGCGGAAGATTTGGTTAAAAACAGGAGGCACAATGCCAGGTTATTTTGATGAAGAATTGAAAAATTTGAAGAATGAAGTCCTTACAATGGCAACACTCGTTGAAGAATCAATCACTAAATCCCTGGAGGCACTCAAAAAAAGGGACATAAAACTCGCCCGTGAAATAAGGGATATTGATAAAAAGATTGATAAAATGGAAATAACAATTGAAGAGAAGTGTATAGAACTTATTGCCCGACACCAACCAGTGGGTTCTGATCTAAGGTTTCTCATAGGAGTTATAAAAATGAATAATGACCTTGAAAGGATGGGAGATCACGCTGTGAATATTGCTGATTGTGTTGTTTTTCTCGTTGACCAACCAAGGATAAAACCCGTATCCAATATCTGGACAATGGCAAGGATTGTTAATGATATGCTCAAGGAGAGCGTTGAGAGTTTTGTCACAAATGATGCGGTTAGAGCACAAAAAGTTTGTGAAAGGGATAGCACGGTTGATGAAATGCGGAATGAAATTATCAGAATAATGTTGACATATATGCTTGAAGAGCCGGAAAAGATTGGTTCGGCGATTCAATATTTTCTCGTTGCGAAGAATCTGGAAAGGATTGCTGACCTTTCAACAAATATCTGTGAGGATACGATTTACATAAGCCAGGCGAGAATAATCAAACACCATATTGAAGAAGAACAAAAAAAATGATAGTGGTAATTTGTTTTTCTATTTTGAAGGACGAATTTGTAACAACTTAATTTTTGATGAATTTTTAACCTCTTCTGAGTTTGCAATAAATCCTGCATTTTGATAATATCGTCGTGCGCTTAAGGTATCACCCATCACAAGTGCAACATCACCAGCCAAAATCAATGCCTTTGCTGATTCATCCCGGCGGTCTCCAAATTCTTCACTCGCCTGAAGATAGCATTTCAATGCCCGAGAATATTCTTTCAAACCAAAAGAAATGTTTCCGAGCTCAACAAGAATCTCGGGTTGATGAGGTTGTTTTTTAATTAATCCACCCAATATATCTTTTGCCTTTTGTAAATCACCCTGTTTCTTTAGTATCTCTATCCAGAGCAGATAAGCATCTTTAACAAATTTTGAATCAGGAAAATCCTTTATAAGAGTTTGTAATACGACGAGTGCCTCGTCAATAAACCCAATTTTGTAATATATACCAGCAATTTCTTTTAAAGCCAAATCTTTATATGCATCACAGTCATTTAATCTTGTCCAGAAATAAAGGGAAGAATCATACCTTTCTTCATCCCTGTACTGATTCCCGAGTTCCATAAGTGCGTAAGGATACAAATTTTGCAGGTTCTTATTTAAAACTATTGAGTATAATTTTTTCTTATAATTTTGCACATCACCAATGATTTTATAAATCTTTATCTCTTGGAATAATACATCACTTAGAAGCGGTGACTCAGGATAGGTAATTTCCAACCTGTAAAGCATAGTAAGTGCTGCATAATACTCTTTGTTCTCAGTATGCAATTGTGCTATTCTTAACATTGTCTGAGCAACTATACGATCAGATTTGATAGAATCAGCATATGTATCAACAAAATTCTGCAATGCATCGATAAGTTTAGGATACTTGCCAAGATGGTAGTTAATCTCATTGACCCTTAATTTGATTTCTAACATTAATTCCAACGGTAGTTCCAAATTCTCAATCTTTTGATAAACCTTAAGTGCCGAATTATATTTTTGCTGTGCAAGGTATGCCTCTGCAATTCCCTTCAGAGCAGACACTTTAAACTCAGAATTCGGATGGATTGTATTTAATTGTTGCCAGAAGTCAATCGCTTTTTCATAATTCTGTTTTTTGAAGTTAATTTCACCAAGCAAATATAGCGCATTATGATTATGGATTGACGATGGAAATAATTTATTATGTTGAATTAATAATGATTCTGCCTCTTCAAAATCATAATTCGTATAGGCAGTGTAGGCTTCATAAAATAGCAAAGAATCATCAACGATTAATAGTTGCTGACAGAGAAAATAAGAAAAAACAAAACTATTCAAGTGGAACATCAGAAACAAGAATCTTTATAAGTCTATGACATTTTGTATCATATACAAATAAAATCTGATACCCTGCATAAATAGGGTCTTTATAAATATGGGCGAAATAACGGAGTACCAGAAATTTATTTGCGTCATCAAGCCAGGTAAATTTGTATTGATAAATAAGGTCTTCTTTAAGTTCAAAGAATTGCTTTGTTATCCAGGGCAGTAGTTCAATATTTTTTTCTATTTCACCACGATATCTCTCGACCAATTTCTCATATTTACCAGGGTGGGGCATATAAATGAGCGTTCCCCTGTAATCCCCCTTTTCAACCCACTCAAAATTCCCCTGCCTTATTTTATGCCAGATATCTGAATGATGGCATAAAAGCACAAGCAAACAAAATAAAAGCACAAAATAAATTTTGATCTTTGAAATTTGACATTTGTAATTTAACATCACTCTGCCCTCGGATGTTTTAGTTTATAAACTTTTTTAAGATGTTCAGTAGTGAGATGTGTATAGATCTGAACCGTAGATAAAGAAGAATGTCCGAGCAGTTCCTGAACTGCCCTCAAATCCGCGCCATTTTCCAATAAATGTGTGGCGAATGTATGACGCAGGATATGTGGATTTGTCCCTGAGGCATCCGCAATTCTTTTTAGATATCTGTTAACTATCCTCTGCAAAGAACGGGTGGTCAGGCGTCCGCCCCGGTAATTTAAAAAGAGTGCAGGTGGGCTTGATGGTTTTTTGATTTCACTACGTTCCCCGAGATATTTCAAGATCGCTGTCTTTGCGACCCTGCCGAGCGGGACTATCCTCTCCTTTTTACCTTTTCCCCTTACCCTCACTTCTTCTCTGTTAAAATCTATATCTTCAAGATTCAATCCGACAAGTTCACTCGCCCGCAGGCCACAGGAATACAATAACTCCATAATTGCCTTGTCTCGTCGGTTATCAATCTCAAATCCCTTTTTTATTTGTTCATAGGTAAGAAGTCCAGGTAAATGCCTTTTTATCTTCGGCGTCTTTATTCCGACAACCGGATTGCTCTCAATCAATCCCAATTTTTTCAATGTCTTAAAATAAGTTTTTATCGCTGATAATCTCCTTGCTGCGGTCCGTGAATCAAAACCATATTTTAATAAAAAAGCAACATACTGGGAAGCTGCATTCTTGTCAAATCTTTCAATCCCCTGTTCCTGGAGATAACCGAAAAACTGCTCCAGGTCCTTCTGATAATTCCTCAATGTGTGTACCGAATAATTCTTTTCTTTTTTGAGGTAATCTATAAAATTTAAAATTTTGTTTGAAAGATATTCTATTTCCATAATACAAATTATTTTAACTTATTTTCTCCGAAAGTCAAGAATAATCTCGGCCTTATAATTTAAGAATACACTTTAGATTAAGCTTAAAATACTATTTGTATCCATTCACGACCATCTACCCGGGATTTCGGTCTTACAGAACTTACATTTGCCATTTTTTATATTCATCTGGAGGATGCTATAACCCTTCCTTTCTATAATAACCTTCTTACACTTCGGGCAGAATGAACTCTCTTCTTTTATACCAGGGACATTACCAATATAAACGAATAACAATCCTGTTTTTTTTGCAATCTTTGCCGCCTTCTGTAAGGTTTCAATCGGTGTAGGGGGGAGATTTTGTAATTTATAATGTGGATAAAATCTTGAGAAATGGATTGGAACTTCCATTCCCAGTTCATCCCTTATCCATTCGCACATTCGCTTTATCATCTTTTCATCATCATTCTTGGTGGGAATGATCAAATTGGTAATCTCGAGCCAAACTCCATTCTTTTTGAGTGTTTTTAATGTATCAAGCACTGGTTGGAGTGTGCCACCTGTTATATCTTCATAGAAATCCTCACTAAAACCCTTCAAATCAACATTTGCACCATCAAGATATTTTACCAATTCTTTAAGCGGTTCTTGATTTAAATATCCATTAGAATGGTATATATTAAGCACTCCATTCTTATGTGCGATTTTTGCAATATCAAGCATATATTCGTAAAAGATAGAGGGCTCGGTATAGGTATATGCTATTGCGGGTTTTTTGTACTCCAGTGCAAGTTTCACCATCTGCTCGGGCGAAACCTCTATGTTATCTGTATCTTCAGGGCTCGCCTGCGAAATATCCCAGTTCTGGCAATTTTTACAGTTAAAATTGCAGCCAGCAGTTGCTAAAGAAAGTACCGTCGTCCCGGGTAAAAAATGGAACAATGGTTTTTTTTCAATGGGATCTATATTATTGACTGCGCAGGGATTGGAATGGACGAGTGTGTAATATTCACCATTTATATTCTTCCTTGCCCGACAGAATCCTTTTTTACCATTGGGAACAACACACATCCTCGGACATAAAAGGCATTTAACCACTCTATTTGGCAATTTTTCGTAATACAATGCGGGTTTAGATATAATCAAACCAATTTTTCTATCGAATTCTTTGGCAGTAAGGTTTTTTATTACATCCTTGAAAAAGGACCCGGTGAATGTAATAGTTCCAAGAATTTTTAAGAAGTTCCTTCGTGTAATAACTTCCTCAAAAAAAAGCATATAAGATTATAATAACCAAAAAAGAAAAGTCAACAATAAACGCCGTATTTTTTACTTGATTTTTTGAAAAAATCAATTATAATTAATTCCTTAATAAATAAAAAGGAGGTATATAATGGAGATTAAAGGCTATAACATGCCTGAAGATTTATATTATCACGAAGAAGATGCCTGGGTTAGGGTTGAAAGCGACGGAACAGTAACAATAGGTATGGATGACTTCTATCAAAAACAGGCAGGAGATACCACCTATGTGGATTTGCCATTTGAAGGGGACACCATAACCCAGGGTGAAACCTGCGGAAAAATCCAGTCTTCAAAATGGGTAGGTAAGTTCGTCGCACCAATCTCGGGAGAAATAATTGCCGTCAATAGTGAACTTGAAAACGACTGCCGATTGATAAACAAAGACCCCTATGGTGCGGGATGGATAATTAAAGTTAAACCTTCAAATCTGGAAGCAGAATTAAAAAATCTCGCCCATGGTCCTGAGGCAATCCAGAAATTCATTGACGACCACCTGGCAAAGGCACAAAAGGGAGGATAAGTAGCAAATGCCTAAATATCCAACATACCAAAACTACCTAAATTTGATTTTTAGGTATTTAGGAATTCAGGCGTTCAGGAATTTTTATAAATGGGGGGTTTTATGGAACTCCAGGTCCCTTATGGAAAAGATGAAAAACTAAATGTCCGTATTGCGGACAAGAATGTACTCAAGGTGGTCTATCCCAATGAAGTACAAAAGCAAAATGAATCGGAAATCCTGCTAAAGGCTGTTGAGAATCCAATAAATTCGAAAAAATTTAAGGAATTTTTATCTGATGCGAAAGATGTATTATTTATTGTAAATGACGGCACAAGACCAACCCCTACTGCAAAGGTTCTTGATATTATCTATGACCAGATCAAAGATAAAAATATAAAATTTATTATTGCAACCGGTGTCCACCGCGCACCAACCCAGGAAGAATTTGATTTTATCTTTGGAAAGTATTATAATATCTTCAAAGAACGGATCTATGTCCACGACTGCAAAAAAGATGAAGATATGGTCTTTATCGGCACATCAAAAAATGGCACCGAGATGTATGTAAATCGTCTTGGCATGGAGGCGCACAAGATTGTCATCATCGGCTCAGTAGAACCGCACTACTTTGGTGGATATACTGGCGGCAGAAAATCATTCTTACCAGGGATTGCATCGAGAAAAACCATAGAACAGAATCACAAGCATGCCTTAAAACTATCAGCCCAGGCATTGGTCCTTGATGGGAATCCAGTACATGAAGATATGATTGATGCATTAAAAACGATTGCGGACAAAGAGATATTTTCTATCCAGACCGTGCTTGATGGTGAAAGGAATCTCTATGCAGTCACCAGTGGGCATATCCATGATTCTTTTTATGCGGCGATTGATAAGGCAAAAGAGGTCTTCTGTGTAAAGATTCCTGAAAAGGCAGATATTGTAGTAAGCATTGCTCCATACCCTATGGACATTGACCTCTATCAGTCCCAGAAGGCACTTGATAATGGCAAACTTGCATTGAAGGAAGGCGGCATTCTGATAATGGTTTCAAAGTGCCGAACCGGTATTGGCGAACCTGCATTCTTTGAATTGCTATCATCCTGTAAATCTCCACAGGATGCCCTTGATACAATTGCCAAAGGTTACAAACTCGGCTATCACAAGGCTTCAAAGATGGCTGAGATTGGAACATGGGCTGAGATGTGGGGAGTAACAGATTTAGAAGATAAAGATATGGAGGCGGTATTTATAAAACCATTCCATAATCTCCAGGAGGCAATTGATAAGGCAATAGAGAAAAAAGGGAAGGATGCCAAGATAATATTTTTAATGGACGGCAGTATCACAGTCCCGATGGTGAGTGCTTAAATTTAAAATTTGAAAGGAGAAAAATATGCCATTGAGCAAGGATATAATAAAACAATTAGAAGACATTGTTGGAACAGAATATTGTAAAACCAGCAATGCCGAGATTTATGCCTATGCATTCGACGGTGGAATACATCGCCATAAACCAGATGTTGTTGTCCAACCCCAGAATGCCCAGCAGGTTCAAAAGATAGTCCAGTTGGCAAATAAGTATAAGATACCGGTAGTACCAAGGGGAGCGGGTTCAGCATTGTGTGGACATAGCGTTCCGATTATGGGTGGAATTACGGTGGATATGCAGAAAATGAACAAGATAAAGGATATCCGAATCGGCGATATGTTTGTGATCTGTGAACCCGGTGTTGTTTGCGATAATTTTAACGCAGCAATAAAACCTTATAAATATTTTATTCCTGGACCGGCATCAAGTGAAGTAGCCACGATCGGTGGTATGGTGGCAATGAATGCCTCAGGAGAAAAGGCAGTAAAATATGGGGCAACAAGGGATTATGTTTTAGGGCTTGAGGTTGTGCTACCTACGGGCGAAATCGTAAGAATGGGAACACATACGATAAAACATTCCACCGGATATCAATTAGAAAGGCTGATGTGTGGTTCTGAAGGAATGCTCGGCATCATTACTGAGATTGTAATGAAGATCACTCCATTGCCACCAAAGATTGCCGGATGTATTGCTGCATTTGACGACCTTGAAAAGGCAGGTCAATGCGTTGCCAATATCATTGCCCATCCCATAATCCCATCACAATTGGAAATAATGTCCGCCCCATGTATCAAGGCGGTCAATAAAGCAGCCAAGATGAATCTACCTGAGGTAGAAGGGATTCTCTTAATTGAAATTGATGGCAGGCCCGAGACGATAAAACAGGATGTGGAGACCGTAGCAAAGATCTGCAAGGAGACTGGTGCGGTTTCTATGGAATTTACCGAAGATGAAGCTAAAATCACAGAAATCTGGAAGGCAAGAAAACAGATGATTCCTTCTTTGAGTATATTAAAAGAAGAGTATGCGACGACAATGCTTGCAGACGATATGGCGGTTCCAGTATCAAAGATTCCAAAGGCAGTTGCTGGAATATGGGAAATCTCACAGAAATATGATATCATAATCCCACCTTATGGTCATGCAGGTGATGGAAATCTCCATACCAAGGTATTGATGATTCCGACCGACCCGAAACACTGGGAACAGGCAAAGAAGGCTGTAGCCGAGATTTATCAATTGATTCGTGACCTCGGCGGGACAACGACTGGAGAACATGGTATAGGCATAACCAAGGCTGAAGAATTCCACAAAGAGAAGGGTGACCTGGTTCCGGCAATGAAGGCGATTAAAAGAGCTCTGGACCCGAACAATATAATGAATCCCAAAAAGATGATTGACTGGGATAAAGGATTTATGTATGACTTACGCTATCCACTCGATCAGAATAGAAAACTTGAAGGGCATCTGGCAAAATGGGAAAACGAGATGATGACCTGCACGATGTGCGGATATTGTAAGAATGTCTGTCCAACCTTTGTCAACCTGCTCTGGGACCCACCTTCAGGCCGTGGTAGAATGCAGCTTTCCTATGGTATCCTTGAAAAAGAACTTGAGATTGACGATTCAGTGGTAAAGGCGATATTCCAGTGCACACTATGCCGGGATTGCAATCGCCGTTGTCCGAGCAAGGTAAAGGTCCCGGATGTTGTGCGGGCAGCAAGGGCGGATTTAGTAGAAAAAGGATTTGCCTATCCCGCACATATTGATTTCATTGATAAGATAAAGAAGACAGGAAATATCTGGGGTGACACAGAATCAACTCCGCCGATTCAAGAAGGAGAGGTCACGGTATTTGTCGGCTGTCAATTCCTGGCAAGGCCCAATAAGACAAAGCAGTATTTGAAATTGTTTGAAAAACTCGGCTTAAAGCCAAAGGTGGTCAAAGAGGTATGCTGTGGTTATCCAATGGAAGCATTAGGATTCGTAAAAGATTTCGAAGAGCATAAGGAAAAATTCTTAAAGGCATTCCCCTTCAAGAATGCTATCACCCTCTGCCCCACCTGCACGGTCTATCTACGCGAGGCGTATAAAATAGATGCAAAACATGCATTACAGGTTATTGCGGAAAAATTGCCCAATGCAAATATAAAGAAATTAAGCGGTAAGGTAACCTATCATGACCCCTGTGATTTATCAAGGGGTGCAAAGATTGTGAAGGAACCGAGGGAAATCATTAAGGCACTTGGCTTGGAACTTGTGGAGATGAAATTTAAACAGGATACATCCCGTTGCTGTGGTGGCGGTGGTGGCATACTTGTCTCTGATAATCCGCTCTCTACAAAGATCGCTGAAACAAGGATTAAAGAAGCATTGAATACAAAGGTTGATACACTCGTTACTGCCAGTGCTACCTGTGAACAGGTATTAAAGAATGCAGCAACTGCCGTAGCAGAAAAAGGCGGTGGCAAAATCAATGTAATGGGCTTACAGGAAATGGTCTGGAAGGCTCTTTAACCACAAAGAATGAAAATCTGAACAGGAGCCACCGAAAGGTGGCTCTTTTTTTACAAAAAGTAATTATCCCTTGACTTTTTTAAAAAAATATGGATAATATTTTACTTATGAATAGAACTGAAGCCTTAAATTTAATATCACAAAAACTTAAAAACAAAAATCTTGTGAAGCATTGTCTGGCAGCAGAAGCCTGTTTAAAAGAACTCGCACGCCATTTTGGTGAAAATGAAGAATTTTGGGGACTCGCGGGTTTATTGCACGACATTGATTATGAAGAAACCCTAAATGATCCTTCACGCCATGGGATAATCGGTGGTGAACTTCTGGAAAAACAGGGTGTTTCATCTGAAATTGTTTATGCGATTAAGGTTCACGCCGGTCACTTAGCACCAAAATCACGTCTGGATTGGGCATTATTTGCCACTGACCCTTTGACCGGTTTGATCGTTGCTTCTGCACTCATGCATCCTGATAAAAAACTTGCCTCGCTTGATACCGATTTTGTTCTGAGAAGATTTAAAGAAAAAAGATTTGCAGCGGGTGCAAACCGTGAGCAGATTCTTGCCTGCAAAAATCTCGGTCTTGAACTTGACCAGTTTATTGAAATATGCCTGAAGGGAATGAAGTCCATAAGTAGCGACCTTGGTTTATGAGCAAAAAGATATTCACATTTGAAAATCTAATTTTCAAATTAAAAAACTACTGGCAGGAAAAGGGATGCCTCATATTTGAACCATATAATTCTGAAGTGGGTGCGGGCACATTTAATCCTGCCACATTTTTAAGAATACTCGGCAAGAAACCATGGAATGTCGCCTATGTTGAACCCTGTAGAAGACCAAGGGATGGCAGATACGGCGAAAATCCTAATCGTGTCCAGCAATATTATCAATTCCAGGTGATAATGAAACCCGCACCAGCAGATATACAGAGAATCTATTTAGAATCTCTTGAGGCACTCGGATTTAAACTTGGTGAGCACGAAGTGAAATTTGTTGAAGACGATTGGGAGAGCCCTACACTCGGTGCCTGGGGAATTGGCTGGGAGGTCTGGCTTGATGGTCTTGAAATTACCCAGTTTACTTATTTCCAGCAGGCGGGCGGCATTGACTTAGAAGTCATCCCTGTAGAAATCACCTATGGGTTGGAAAGAATATGTATGAACATTCAAGGCGTCTCATCAATATTTGATATAAAATGGAATGAAGAAATAACCTGGGGTGATATATATTTAGAAAATGAAAAGGAGTTTTCAAGGTACAATTTTGAAGAATCAGACCCCAAAAGACTTTTATTATTATTTAATGAATTTGAATCAGAATCAAAAGAACTTCTGAAAAAAGGGCTCGTATTCCCCGGATATGACTATGCAATAAAATGTTCCCACATATTCAATCTCATTGAGGCAAGAGGTGCGATAAGTGTATCAGAGAGGGCAAAAATGATTGCACGGGTGAGAAATCTCACATCTGAGGCAGCGCGATTGTATTTAGAAAAGATAACAGGAGAAAAGAGTAATGATTGACTTCCTTCTTGAAATTGGATTTGAAGAGTTCCCGCCGAGTTATCTCAACAAGACCGCAACCGAACTTCTGCAAAAAATAGAGGCACTATTCAAACGAGAAAGAATTTTTTATAGAACAATGCGTAAAATTTATACAAGCAGAAGAATCGGTGTGCTCGTTCTTGGCGTAGCAAAAAAACAAAAACCACAGACAGTAGAAATTCAAGGTCCGCCCAAAAAATTTGCCTATGATGAAAATGGCAAACCAACGAAGACGCTTGAAGGATTCCTCAATGCCCAAAATTTAAAAATAAGCGACATTAAGATTGTAAAAACAGAAAAAGGTGAATATGTATCGGCTACAAAAGAAGTCCCAGCAAAGGATACAGATGACATTTTATACTATGAAATTCCCAAAATAATTGCGAGTTTAGAATTTCCAAGAACCATGGTCTGGAATGGAGATAAGATTAGATTCCCAAGACCAATTCGTTGGATTGTAGGATTACTTGATAGGAAACCATTGAGGTTCAAGTATGCAGGGCTTGAAGCGGAGAGATACAGTATGCCCAATTTCCATTTCTCATTTGAACCAATTAGAATGGAAAAACCGCGTGAATATATGAATTTTTTAAGGCATGGTGGAGTCATTGTTGACCCGAACGAAAGACGCAAGATAATAAAAACACGGATAGATGAAAAGGCAAAAGAATTAAAAGGCGAACCTGTTTATGACGACAATATGATTGAAGAAATAAACTGCACCGTGGAATATCCTGATTCAGTGAGCGGAACATTTGAACCAGAGTTTTTAAAACTTCCTGAAGAGGTTCTCAAAACTACCCTCAGGGCACTGGGCAATCTTATCTGGGTAAAAGACACTAATAATTTCATCTGTGTATTCAACGGCAGGAGAAAGGCAGCCGAAAATGTCGCGCAGGGTTATGCGAGGGTATTAAAATCAAGATTACAGGATGCACTCTTTTATTATCAGAACGACCTTAAACTGGGGATTGAAAAAATGCAAGAAGCAACAAAAGAAATGGTCTGGTTAGAAGGGTTGGGCACAGTCTATGACAAAACAATGCGTCTGGTAAAATCAACAAAGAATTTTGAATCAATAAATGGTTTGAACGTAGAAGCACTAAAAAAGGCTGCGGAACTATGTAAGGCAGACCTTTGTTCAAATATGGTCAGAGAAAAAGAGTTCACTTCCTTGCAGGGAATCATGGGCTACTACTATGCAAAATCTGCCGGTGAAAAAGAAGATGTTGCCATTGCAATTAAAGAACATTATCTACCTTCGTTCAGCGGAGACAAAATACCCGAATCAAAAGAAGGGGCGGTATTATCCATTATTGACAAGATCGATAACATCATTGGTGCATTCCTTTCCGGACAGAGACCAACCGGCTCTTATGACCCGCTTGGTGTGAGAAGAAATGCCTATGGTATCTTTAATATTATTGATAAACATAATCTTGACATTGAACTATTACCTATCTTCTGGGAACACCTTAAATTATACAAAACTAATATTGAAAAAGCTCTTATTAGAGACTTCCTCATTGAAAGGGCTGAAAGATATCTTGAAGAACTCGGTTATAGATATGATGAGGTTGATGCCGCTATTTATAATACAAATCTAAATCTTTATGATACTAAACTCAGAACTGAAGCATTGAAAAATTTCCGTGGCAAAGAGGATTTTCTTAAACTTGTGATTGGACAGAAAAGAGTCCGCAACATTCTGAAGAATGTAAAAGAACCCGGTGATATTGATGAAGCCCTATTTGAAAAACCTGAAGAAAAAAATCTGTTCCAAAAGGGAAAAGAAGTTGAAGAAAAGATGCTCCCCCTTTTCCCTGAGAAAAATTACACCGATATAATGAAATTGTTGCTCAGTCTGCGCAAAGATATTGATAAATTTTTTGATGCAGTTCTCGTTATGTGCGAAGATAAGAACCTTCAGCGGAACAGACTCGCACTTGTAAATTATATCAATCAATTATTCTTGAAATTTGCTGACCTATCAAGGATTGTCATAGAAGGCGAAAAAGAAAAACAAAAGGCATAGCCAGGAGGAAAAATTAAAGAACTTTTCAATTCTCAAATAAATAAGACCTATATAGGTAAAAACATTCAAATTGCAGGATGGATATTCAAAATAAGAAATCTCGGCGGTCTTGTTTTTGTGGACCTAAAAGACCGCACCGGAATATTACAACTTGTAATCGATCCCAAAAAAATTCCATCAGCAAACGAACTAAATCTTCAAGATTGCATTGCCATAAAAGGTATCGTCCAGGAAAGACCTGAAAACCAGAAAAACCCGGATATTCCAACCGGCGATGTTGAACTGGCAGTAATGGAACTTACAATCCTTTCAAAATCAAAAACACCACCCTTCGTTGTTGAAGAACAACTTAAAGCAAGCGAAGAATTACGCTTAAAATACAGGTACCTTGACCTGAGACGGCTGACGATGCAAAGAATTATAATAATGCGCCATCAGATTGTAAATGCAATAAGGGAATATTTAAATAGTAAGGATTTTATTGAAATTGAAACACCGATCCTTACCAGAAGTATGCCTGAGGGTGCAAGGGATTATCTCGTTCCATCTCGCTTATATCCTGGGAAATTCTATGCCCTCGCCCAATCACCCCAGATGTATAAACAATTGCTGATGGTTGCAGGTTTTGAAAGATATTACCAGATCGCACGGTGTATGCGCGATGAAGATCCGAGGCATGACCGTCAGCCCGAATTCACTCAATTAGACCTTGAAATGTCATTTGTAAATGAAGAAGATATTTATGTTCTTATTGAAGGATTATTCCAGTATATCTTTAAAAAAGTATTGAATCAAGATTTAAAAATCCCATTTCAGAGATTTACATTTGAACAGGCTATCACAAAATATGGCACTGATAAACCTGATATCAGTTTCGGTTTAGAGATTAGCGATTTCACAGAAGATTTCAAAAAAGTAAATTTCCCACCATTCGCAGACAAAGAAAAAATTTGCGGAATTAAAATCCCGCAGGCAAAATCAATATCAAGGAAGATGCTTGATAGTTTCAGTGAGGAAGCGAAAAATAGAGGACTGGGTGGAATTTACTGGTTAAGAAAGGAAGGAAGTATCAGTGGTACCCTTTCAAAATATATTGAAGAGAATCTTCTCAATAAGATCGGACTTAATGATGGCGACCTTTTGATAACGACTGCCGGTGATAAAAAGATTTACTATTTCCTGGGTGAATTAAGAAATCAGATAGGTGATACATTAAATCTCCGTGGTAAAGGTTTCCATTTTCTCTGGGTCTATGATTTTCCACTCTTTGAGATAGATGAAAAAACGGGTAAAATAAATCCCTGCCACCACCCATTTACCCAACCAAAACCCGAAGATTTAAAACATCTGGATAGCGAGCCATTAAAGGTCAGAGGTAGACAGTATGACCTTGTCTTAAATGGAAACGAACTCGCATCAGGGAGTATCAGAAATCACAATAGAGAGTTGCAGGAAAGAATATTTGAGATTCTTGGTGTTGACAAAAAAACTGCCGCAGAGAAATTTGGTCTTTTACTTGAAGCCCTTGATTATGGCGCACCGCCCCATGGCGGCATTGCACCGGGTATAGAAAGGATTGTGATGCTCCTTGCGGGTGTAAAATCAATAAGGGATGTAATTGCATTTCCTAAGACTACCCAGGCACAAGGACTTCTTGAAAACATCCCTGACTTTGTTGAACCCGAACAACTAAAAGAACTTCATTTAAAGATTGAATAATTAAATTAATTAGATGTCTAATATCTTAAAAACCCGGGGTATTGTGCTCCGCACTTTCCCTTTTAAAGAATCAAGCCTATTCTGCTCAATCTTCACAGAAAGATTTGGTAAGTTAAAACTCATTGCCAAGGGTGCACGCAGACCAAAGAGTAAACTATGCGGCACCCTTGAACCATTGACCCTTTCGGAAATAATCTTTTATAAAAGGGAAGCAAAAGATATATATACATTATCCGACGCGGTAGTCATTGATGACTTTTCCAGAATAAAAATTTCACAATCGAAATTCACTGTCTGCGAAGCCATATGTGAATTCGTTGATAAAACAGCTGTATTGGAAGAACCTAATAGGCAACTTTATGAAGAAATACTTGGATTTTTTAAAAAAATATCCACGACTGAAGATAAAATAGCAGGTTGGGGGGCTCTGTTAATGCTCTTTAGACTACTCAAATTTGCGGGTGTGGAACCTCATTTAAATGATTGCGTCCGATGCCATAAACCAATTTTTGATAAAACAATATTAAATTTCAGCGTATTTGCGGGTGGTATTGTCTGTGAAGAACATTTTGACGAATCAGTTATTAAAATGGACAAAGAAGTGATAAAAACAATCATAAATGCCAAGGATAACATATCCCCATTAGAAATAAACCCTGCTGTGTTCCCATTATTGAAAAATCTATTAGAAAGTTATATTTTTTATCATCTGAACGGCACTACCTTGAATACCTTGAGGTTTATAAAATATTAAACCCCTCCGGCCGCAGCCCGAGGGCCACGACCGGGAGGGGAAAGATGATCTACTTTATTTGACAACCGAAATTAGTTTATGGTTTATTATATCCAGAATTTCAAAAAAGTCAATACCCTAAATCTCAACCACAAGTTCTCTGGGATATTTGGTAAGGTTAACAATTTGCCCTTTCTTATCAATATAAATCACATCCTCAAGCCTGATCCCATACCCTTTATCCGGATAATACAATCCTGGTTCAATTGTGAATACCATTCCCTTTTCGAGTCTATCCTGATTTGTCTTTAATAATCCAAAAGAAGGGCTCTCATGGACATTCAATCCCAGTCCATGGCCTAATGAATGACAATAACCGACCTGGGTTTTGGGATTGGATAAAAAAGTCGGATGGTTATGTTTTTCAAAATATTCGCAGACCTTTTTTTCAACATCCCTTGTTCTCTTACCTACTTTTAGATTTTCAAACGCAACATCCTGCGCCTCTTTTACAAGTTCAAAATCCTTTTTTGTGTAATCTGGTGCATAACCAAAGCAGACCGTCCTTGTAAAATCAAAAAAATATCCCCCACCAATTTCCTGAGGGAATATATCAAATACGATCGTCTTTCCTAATTTTATTGGCTCATTATCTTTACCTGCATTATGCGGAACACCAGCATCCCTACCCTGCGCCAGTATCATACCGCTTGAGTTAATATAGCCTTCTTTGAATAATTCATTAGAAATATTCTTTTTTAAATCCCTTATGAGCAATTTGTCATTTTTTTCTTTATAAATAAAACCATCCTTCACCTTCATCTTTCGCACCCATTCAATCGTCTTTGAAAATGCATTTACAACACCCTTCCTAACCTTTTTTATCCGCTCTATCTCATCCTCGCCTTTTGTCATTCTCAATCTCATTATCATTGTTTTTTCTGGTTCATATAAAATTTCCAGATTTTTATCAAGCCTTTTTAACTGTTTCAAAAAATTGTAACCATAACCGAGCGGTGCATTACCATAGAAAGCAATCCTGCCTTTTATTTTGAGGTCTTTTAGTACAGTATAAAGAAATACGGCATTCGCTTTAACCCTATCTTTATATTTGTTATATATCTCGTTCAGATTGTATCTGTTGAAACTTATCGTCTTCAATCCTGTTTTTAGTGCCTCTTCGCGTTCAATTTCAGAATGTAGCACATAGGCGGGCGACTTGTATTTTTTAATATACCAACCATTTACATTGACACCATTCAAAAGATAATACATTACCGCATCATTATGCGGACTACCGATTCCAATAATAGCGCTAACATCATTTTCTTTCATAAAATAATCAATGTCTTTTTTCATTTTTTATCTCCTCTTCATTTTTTTACTCCATTTTTTATTTTATGAAAAAACTTGCAACCTTAAAAAAGTTTTCAAGTATTATACCACCTGCTGGATGTTTATCATCATATCTCTCAGGGTGGAATTGAACTCCATAAATGGGTAAAGTTCTATGCTTCATTGCCTCTATAGGGCAGTTTGGTGATTCTGCAAGCAAAACAAATTCATAAGGGAGATTCTTCACCATTTCTTCATGCCCTTCCATCACCAAAAATTTTTCCGGTAGTCCTTCAAATAGTTCGTCATGATTTACCCTTTTCACCATATAATACCCCTCAATCTTCTGACCCATTGGCACAACATCTTCGTAGAACGCCATTGATATCAATTGATGTCCAAAACATATACCCAATATTGGTTTTTCACATCTTTTTATCATCTCCCCCACATTGGCATAAAGTTCATAAGTTCCAATCTCTGCAAGCTTTCTCTGGGAACCTGAAATGATTATTGCGTTGTAAAGTCTAACATCTTCTTCAACACCTATAACTGAAGCATCTTTTATTTCTACGACATCAGTGGTGATATCACTTATCACCTTATAAAGATGCTCAATCTGTGGTGAGTTTGGAAGATAACAATCAATTATTAATGTTCTCATATATCACCTCAAATAATGTATCTACCAATTTATTTTCTTTTACCCTTTTTATCTCATTACCTTTTGCAAATACCGCACCGAGCCCTTTTCCACAGGCAATACCAAAATCAGCTTCTTTTGCCTCACCCGGTCCATTTACAACACAACCCATTACCGCAATGTTAAGTGGTTTTTTTATCTTATTAAGTCTCTTCTCTACCTGATGAGCAATCTTTAATAAATCCACCTCACATCTGCCACAGGTAGGACATACAATCAACCTTGGGACGTATTCTCTCAAATTCAATGCCTGTAAAATTTCGTATCCCGCAACAACCTCTTTTACCGGGTCATCAGCAAGTGATACCCTTATCGTATCACCGATCCCTTTGTATAACAAAATACCTATACCAATTGCACTCCGGATACTTCCAGAAAACAAAAGCCCTGATTCGGTAACCCCGATATGCAATGGGAAATCAAATTTATTATCAATCGCCTCATATACTTCAACCGTTTTTAATACATCCGGGCATTTCGCTGAAATTACAATATTAGAAAAATTATGTTTATAAAAAATCTCAAGTGTCTCATTAAGTGTTTCAATTATTGCTTCGGTAGTTGGATGTTTATATCGGTGTAAAATCTCTTTCGGTAATGAACCAGAATTTATCCCGATTCTGATTGGTATTGAATGTTCCGATGCCTTTTTTATTATCTCGGTTATCTTCCACTCTTCGCCAATGTTGCCGGGATTTATACGAATCTTATCCACACCTGCGTCTATTGATTTCAATGCCAGTCGGTAATCAAAATGGATATCAGCGACCAATGGGATTTTAACTTGCCTTTTAATATCCTTTAATGCCTCGGCATCAATCCTGTTCATAACTGCAAGCCGAACAATTTCACAGCCTGATTTTTCAAGTCTTTTGATTTGATTAACGGTTTTTTTTATATCAGAAGTTTTGGTTTTTGTCATTGATTGCACAACCACAGGATTTTTACCACCGATAAATATGTTCCCAACCTTTACGGCTTTCTTTTGTTTTCTCATTCCTTTTCTCGCTTTATCCGTGCACCAAGCATCCTCAATTTTTTTTCAAATTTTTCATAACCCCGATCAAGATGATAAATGCGGCGCACATAGGTCTTCCCCTTTGCCGCAAGCCCCGCCAGAACAAGACAGGCTGAAGCACGTAAATCAGATGCCATCACATAGGTGCCACTCAAATTCTTTACGCCTTTTATCACTGCAGTATCACCTTCAAGCGTGATATTAGCACCCATTCTGGACAATTCCACTGCCTGCATAAATCTATTCTCAAAGATTGTCTCCTTAATGGTACTCGTTCCGGACCCCAAGGAGAGCAATGCCATAAATTGGGCCTGCATATCAGTGGGAAAACCGGGGTAAGGCGCCACAAATATATCGGCCGGTTTTATTGGCCTATTGCCCTTAACAATTATTTCATTATCCCCAACCTGAATGTCAGCCCCTATCTCCCTGAGTTTATCAATCACTGCGGTTAGATGTTCGTGTTTACAATTCTTTATTGTAACATCACCATTGGTTATTGATGATGCTACAGCAAAAGTGCCGGCCTCAATACGGTCAGGGATGATTCTGTATCGCACTTCAACCGGACACCAGTTTCCCCTGATTGTAATTTGATTTGTTCCCGCACCTTTTATATTCACACCCAAAGTCCTCAAAAAATTTGCCACATCAACAACTTCAGGTTCACAGGCAGCAAAATTTATAGTGGTTGTACCGTGAGCGCCGGTAGCAGCAAGCATAACATTTATGGTAGCCCCTACCGAAGTTCCCTTTGCACCTTGAAGATTTATCTCTGTCCCTTTTAAATTTTTGCATTCAGCCACAATATAGCCCTGTTCAATATCCACATTACAACCAAGTGTTTTTATCCCTTTGATATGTAAATCAACCGGTCTTGGCCCGATTGCACATCCACCCGGGAGAGAAACTCTCGCTTTTTTCTCACGTGCAATCAAAGAACCGAGTACATAATAAGATGCCCTCATTTTTCTAACAATATTGTAGGGGGCAATGATGCGTTTTATTTTCGGTGTATAAATCTCAAGGATATTTTTTTTAAACTTTACATTAGCACCAAGATACTCAACAAGTTGAATCATTGTATGCACATCCATAACATCAGGGACATTTTCAATAATGACTCTTTTGTCGGTCAGGAGCGATGCAGCGATTATTGGCAATGCTGAATTCTTTGCACCTGAAATTTCTACCACACCCGTTAATCTCTTTCCGCCTTCTATTACAAATCTATCCATAAAAAAGATTATAGTTATTTTTATAAAAATGTCAATAAGAACAACGCTTGACTTTATTCTTTTTTTAAATATACTTCAGTAATCAGGCGGCATAGCCAAGCAGCAAGGCGGCGGTCTGCAAAACCGCTATTCGCCGGTGCAAATCCGGCTGCCGCCTTTTAAGGTATATAAACCCGATTATTTTTTCTTACCGCCCGTAATTTTTGCGAACAAAATTCCTATTTCAATAAGGAGTATTAAAGGGATAGATATCAACAAAAGAGTAAACATATCACCGGTCGGTGTTATTATTGCTGCAATTATAAGGACTCCGACAATGAATTCGGCACGATGTCGGGTTATTGTTCGCGCATCCATAATGCCGAGTTTAATCAAAAAGAAAATAATCAAAGGTAATTGAAATAAAAAACCGCTACCAATAGCACACCAGAAGATAAATTCAAGGATTTTATTGATATTCATTATTGGTTTAATATTCTCTGTGCCAAAAGAAAAGAAAAATTTCAAGCCCAGTGGAATCAAAATAAAATATGCGAAGGCAAGTCCGATAAAAAATAATATCATCCCGGAAATCAAAAAAGGCAAAGAAACCTGCTGTTCTCTTTTAGTCAATCCCGGACCAATAAATGCCCATATCTGATAGAGTATTATCGGAAATGAAAGAAAAATACCCGCAAATATCGCAACCTTGATATTAACTATAAATGCCTCAGTTGGTGAAAAGAAATAAGCGGTCTCAATATTTATCCATTCAATAATAAAGTGCAGAATTTTGCGAGAGAAGAAAAAACAGATCACCGAAAAAACTAAAACAAAACCAATTGAGATTAATATCCTTTTTCTTAATTCTTCAAGATGTTCAATAAATGATGCCTGTTTTTCCTTCAGGAACACCTCAATCGCGGTATTTTATCGGCAGGCGATAGATACAATTATCAGAAATGGCGATAATATCTTCGTTAACAACTGCCACATTATTATATTTTATACGCGGAAGATTGTATATAGGATTGTATAATTGTGTCTCGGGGTCAAAGTAGTTAATTCCAGAACCAGTAGCACAATATAATATCTTACCATCCGAATCTATATCATAAATATTGAAATAAGGTAAAAGAATTACATTCGTATCACTATCTATTAGAATTGAATCTCCAAAAGGTTTGTATCTTATCAACTGGTTATCAACTGTAAGAAAGTAAAAATTTGATTTCACTTCACATATATCCTTTGCTCCCCAGGGCATTATCTGAAACCATTGGTTGAGTCTCTGGTCAAATCTGTAAGTAGCAAATTCTCCACCGACAAATATTTGTTCATTAGACGGGTAAATTACATATACCGGATAACGGTCTGGACCAAATTCAATAGGTTCTCTTGTTTCCCTTAGAATCTTATACATACCATCAACAGTGCCCACATAAATACTTGTTTGGTCAAAATTGAGTGTTATAATATTATTACCAAATTGAGTAATCGGCAGTGATACTGCACCACTGATTTTCGTAAGTTGGCTGCCAAAAGATATAATGTATTCATTCCCGATAAACAAAAAATCACCGGGTTTCTTTGATAGCCTGAAATAGCTCCACAGATTTTTGCCGTCAGATGACAAACTTGAAATCCCTGCCTCAGAAATAAAATAATATTTGTCGTTAAACTTTTTAAGTTTTATATTGTAGGTGCTCAGGGGTCCGTATATAATGCGGTCTCTCACCAGCGACACCGTGTTGTATCTCAATATTCCATACTTGTTAGTGCCGACATACAAATATATCCCATCCTGATAGAGGGCAGTGATTTCATATTGATAAAATGGGTCGTTCGTTTCATTTAAATAATCCTGATAGAAAAATGGAGAAAGAAATCTGTAATTGTCCAGTAATTTTTTCTCAAAAATATTGTACCATACCGTATTTTCAGGGAATTCAGATACTATCTCAAATTTTCCAGTTATACGGTCAAGCGCAATTTTTTTCTGAGAGAGGATATAAACCTTATCCGATGTCAGACCAATACTTTTCACAAAGTTATTGAAATGATATTCCCTTATACTACCCGAACTTATGTTATAACGAACGATTGAATTGACACTTGAAATCCAGAGTTCGTCATAAAATGGGTCATAGGCAACGAGTGAAATATCCTGACTAAAATATGTCGTCCTTATAAGTTCCAATGTATTTTTATCAAAAAACAAAAGATAATTATCACTTATTGCAAAAATTTTATTCATTGATGTAGCAATGGATTTTATCTTCCCCAGCGGTGGAATTATCTCATAGTGGTCTAAAAATATATTCTGGGGATATATCTCAATTGCATATAATTTAAGAAAAATGACTAATAAAATTATAATCCAATTTTTTTTATTCATCACATTTGTTCTTTTTCATACTCTTTATTTATAATAAAATTCAAACTCTTTGGTATGTAATCAATCAAATCGCCAGCGATGAGCGAATATTCGTTATGTTCTTTTACATATAGGTCAGCACAAAGACCATGAAGAAATACACCACCGATTGCTGAAGAGATAGTTGTCAAACCCTGGGCAAGCAAACCACCGATCATTCCAACAAGAACATCACCACTTCCCGCGGTTGCCAGGCCAGAGTTTCCCGTGGAATTTACATATAATTCACCCTCTGGTGAGGCAATCACTGTCGGCGCTCCTTTAAGGATCAAAATTCCCCCAAACTCTTTCGCATATTTCAATGCCAGATCTATCCTTTCTTCATTGATTCTTGGAATCGGTAATCCAGTCAATCTTGATAATTCTCCAGGATGGGGTGTTAGAATAAAATCGGTTTTTATTTTCTTAAATATCTTCACATCCTGACTGATGATATTGAGTGCATCAGCATCAATGATAGTTGGAATCTTTAATTGTGGTAATAAATTTGTAACAAACTCAGCAGTTTCTTTATTAGTTGTTAATCCCGGACCGATTATCACCACATCGGTCTTATCCAGTAAAGGAATAATTGTATCAACTGCCCTGGCACTTATGGTCTCTTCGTTAGTTTGCTTGAGTGGAACTTTTACCACTTCAAGTAATTTTGCCTCAAGGCTATCCATAATCCCTTCAGGTGCTGCAAGTCGGACTAAACCCGCACCCATACGTAAACAAGAAATTGAAGCCATTGCCGCTGCTCCGGAAAATCCCCTGGCACCGGCAATTATCAAAACCTGCCCGAATGTCCCCTTGTTGCCGGCAGGGTCGCGGAAAGGTAGAATGTCATAAATATCGTCATACTCCAAAATGTGCGGAAATCCTTTATCAATCAATTCATAGGGCACACCAATATCAACGAGATAAATATCACCGCAGAATGCCCTTCCTGGATAGAGAAAATTTCCTCGTTTGGGCAAACACATCACCGCTGTGGCATCAGCAATGACGCAGGACTCTTCAAATCTTCCGGTATCGCCGTTGATTCCAGAAGGGATATCCACTGAAAAGACAAAGGCATCACTATTATTAATCAGTCTTATCGCCTCAAGAAAAATTCCTTCAGGTTTTCCTTTAAACCCAGTTCCAAAGATTGCATCAATGATACAATCATATTTGTAGTTCTGAAAAACCTTTCTCAATTTTTGTACTGAGTTAATTTCAATGACTTCAAATTTTGCCTTTCTGGCTATCTGATAATTCAGCAGGGCATCGCCTTTGAGCTCATCCCCCCTGCCAAGCAAGACAATCCGAACATTACTACCATGATTTTTTAAATGACGAGCAATAACAAATCCATCACCACCATTATTCCCCTTGCCACAGACGACCAAAACATTCAAGCCTTCAAGTTCAAAATATTCCCTCAGCACCTCCACGCTTCCCCTTCCCGCATTTTCCATTAAAACTGTGCCCGAGATTTTTAAAAATTCCTGTGCCCATTTATCTATCTCTTGCATTTCCCGATTATTTACCAGCCGCATAATTTAATTTTATAAAAAAAAATAATAAAGTCAATATGGATATAAAAAACGACTTACTCATTGACACCTAAAAATTTTTATGTAAAATTTTACAAAGAGAGAATTATGTTAATCGTGCTGTTTTTACTCGGTCAAACTATTATTACTGATTTCCAGGTGAATAGCGAAGATTATCCGGGTCATTCGCCGCAGTTATATCCATCAATTACATGTTATGATTCAGGCGGAGCAATAATCTGGTATGACTTGCGCACTCCTACCAACGGAATGAGAGTATTCGGAACTTTAATAAATGCCTTTGGTGATACAATAAACACAAATTTCTGTTTGAACGATGATACAACAGCTGGCTGTATGAGTCAACCTTCCATTGATGGTGACACAAGTGGCAATTTCGTAATTGTTTATATCCAGCGTCAAAATGTGCTCTCCCGAAGATTTAATAAGAACGGCATTCCCTATGGTCTTTCTTTTGTAGTAAATTCAGTTTCGGGTTGTTCATATCCGGCAATTGCGGTTTCAAAAAGCGGCAGATCTGTTATTGTCTGGTTAAAAAATTATGAAAATAGAATATATGGACAGATTTTCGATGCAAATGGGAATCCGGTTGGCACAAATTTCTTGGTCTCGGATTCAGCAGTTGCCTACAGTTATCAAATTCCTGGTGTCGGCATAAAAGATAATGGTAATTTTATTGTATCCTGGTCTTTCAATAACGAAATCTGGGCACAGATATTTGACTCGGTGGGCAATAGAATTGGTGAAAATTTCAAACTCATAAATGATACAGCGAGTACAAGCGAAAGTTATCCGAAATTAAAATTTGATGAACAGGGCAATCTTTTTGTATCCTGGATGGCAAGTGTTGGTGGACAGGGTGATATAAACTGTCAGATATTTGATTCAACACTCACGCCGATCACGGGGATAATTAAAATTGATGAGGTTGGTATTGATACTGCTCGGTATCAGGCTATAGCCGTCAAGGATTCAATCTTTTTTGTCGCATTTCAAAATGGAATTAGCGCCGTCTATTTACAGCGAATTAAGTGTAATGGAGAGCTAATCGGAAATAATATCCGCATAAGTGAACCCGTAGGCACACGTAATATGAATCCCAAAATAGATTTAACCTCCCAATACTTTATCATAACCTGGGCAAGATGTTTGAGTGGAAATATATATGATATTTTGTGCCAAAAGGTCTCATTTGATGGTAATCTTATCGGAAACAATTATGTAATTACTGATGACAAAGGTGGTGAAGCCCAAATCTTGCCTGGCATCGTGGCAGATAATAATGGTAACTTCTTTATCGTCTGGACTGACTGGCGGCGTTATCCGGATTATTTTAACCTCCCAAATTGTTACGGCAGACGCTATAATGCCTATGCCAATCCCTATGGTGATGATTTTAGAATCAACACCTATGCGAATGCTGATTATTCAACAATCGGGATAAATTCAAATATCTATCTTGTTGTCTGGGCAAGAACTTTACCCGATTCAAATCATCAGATTTATGCCCAGAGATTTGATTATGATGGCAACCCCATTGGTGAAAATTATCAAATTAGCATTTCTTCAGGAATAGATCAACTATCATTCCCGAGAATAACCACCCTGTCCAATGGTCGTTTCGTAGTGATTTGGCATGAGAATATCGCAACCATTGATAAAATCTACGGAATGATTTTGGATACTATGGGCATCCCCTATGGTAATCAATTCAATCCCTATGTTGATTCTTCGGGATATAATTTGGGTTGGTCCGCAGTGGACGAAGGTAATGGAAAGTTTGTTGTGCCTATTTCATGCAACACTGGTGATTCAGTCATTATCGCCATTCAGGAATTTGACTACAACGGCATTCCAGTATCTTCATCAATAATTCTTAATGACGAACCGGCATCGTATTATCCTATCTGTGGAGCAAGGGGCATTGACCGCTACTTATTTGTCTGGCTTAACGCAAATCAAACAAAAATGATCGGTCAGTTTCTGGACAGCACGCTCCAGAAAATTGGCAATAATTTTATCATTAGTGACGATACAATTGCTTATAAAAACTTTTATTCGGTTGTTTCCAACAGCGATGGGAAATTCTTTGTCCTATGGGATGATCAGCCTAATGGCAATGCTGACCTTTTTGGACAATTTTTTGATTCGCAAGGCAACAAGATTGGTGATAATTTCCGGGTTGATAATGATACAACCAATGCTGAACAATCATATGCCAGTTGTTTCTCAGCAAACAATCGCATTTATATCGTATGGAACGATACCCGCATACCCGCCCACTGGTTTGATGTTTATTGCAAGATAATTGAATGGCCCGATGGACAGGAAATTATGGAGGTAGAAAAAATTAGCCACAAAATCGCCCTTATCGTTTCTCCAAATCCATTCAAAAACCATTGCTTGATTAAATTCCAAATCCAAAACAAATCCGCAATCCGAAATCCGAAATCCGAAATTTCTTTAAAGATCTATGACGTTTCAGGTCGTGTTGTACAATCCTTTAATCCTGAATCCTGTATCCTGAATCATACATCAGGTATCATCTGGTCTGGTAATGATGATTTGGGTCGCCGTCTTCCTGCGGGTGTCTATTTTGTGCGGTTAGAGGCAGGTGATTATAAGCAGGGTGAGAAGGCGATTCTTTTGAGATGATGGAAGTTAGGTGAGGAAGTGGGTTAGGAGGTTGGATACTGATTTCTATTTTTTAGTGTTGTCTTTAGTCTTCCTTTTTCAAATCCCCTTAATCCCCCTTTTCTAAGGGGGGGGAAATAGGGGGATTAGGCTGATAGACGAAACCATTTGACGATAGGAGCGGCGAAACCGTAAAACGATAGCCGATTTTTTGGAGTGCATTAGATTGCTAATGCGCTGTTCAATTCGCAATTCGAAATCCGAATTGTCATTGCGAGTCCCGTTGGGGCAAAGCAATCTCATTCGTTAAATTCATAATTTCCATTCCGTTTTTTAAAAAAATTGGGATTTAATTATTGTTTGGGATTTGGTGCTTGGGATTTGAGATTTGATTAACGATACCGTAAACCGTATAACCTTGTTGACTCCTTTCATATTATGGATAAAATCAATTACTGGGGGTCAGGATGAGAATATTAATGTATGTGTGCTTGTTAATCTGTGCTTATGGGACAACATATTATGTTTCAGTCAATGGAAATGATAATTGGTCCGGGACCAGTCCTGATTCTGCCTGGCGCCATATCAATCGTGCGTGTTCTACGGTCGTTGCCGGTGATACTGTCCTGGTACTTCCTGGTTTTTATGCTGAAAGGGTATTATTCAGACGCTCGGGCAATCCCGCTCAAAAGATTGTCTTCAAATCCGATCCAAGAAGAACCGCCACGACCTGGGGTTTTGATACCAATTCACCAACCTATGGAAGTTATACACGGATTGAAGGTTTTAATATTGAATGGGATACATCTCTAACAAGTTGGCGTGATTTTGGCATTTTCATTAATAGCAACAATGTTGAAATAGTTGATAACTACATTGCCAATTTTCGTAAGACTGCAATCCAGGGCAACTGGTCACAGCCCTGGCGAAGGGATATTTATATTGCAAACAATAAAATCTTCCATTGTCAGATGGGGATAGGTGTCCAGGGCACGAACTGGACAATTGAAAACAATGAGATAGAAAAACTTTTCTATTACCGACCTGGCGATTGTGATTATACAAGATTCTTTGGTGATAGCATTTTATTCAAAAATAATTACTTCCACGGGACTGACTTTGATTCCGTGGGCAGTGCCCATGTAGATTGTTTCCAGACATTTGATAATAATGGTGAGCATGCCTGTTATGTAACGATTGATGGGAATCGTGGTTTTGATTTTCACCAGGCTTTTATGGGTGAAGCAAATTACTATCATAATTCCCATGATATAATTTTTAAGAATAACATCTTTGCTCGTGGTGGTGCATGGGGACTCTGTGTCAAAAATATCGGTAATGTGAAAGTCTATAATAACACCTTTGCCTATATCAGATGGCATGGAGTCGGATTTGAAGGGCAATATGCCCAGAATGAAGATGTAAGAAACAATATCTTTTTCAACACCAACACGAGTTACTGGTGGGCGGATACTGCTACGGCAACTGGTGATTATAATCTTATCTTTGGTGCCAGCCCACCAACTGTGGTTGGACCACACGATATCTTGAATCAGGACCCATTATTTGTTGACTCAATACACAACGATTTCCAACTCCAGCCTAATTCACCAGCAATTGACCATGGTGACTCACTCCTTGAAGTTCTTTATGATATTATTGGCGTCTCCCGTCCTCAGGGATTGCGCTGGGATATCGGTGCTTATGAATATGTTGCGGGTGGGGTTACAGATAATAGAAAACAACAAAAAATAATAAATAATCCAGTTATCATTCCCAATCCATTTTCGCATTTTGCAATATTAGAAGGTAGTAAAAATCAAAATTGCACGGTTTATGATATAAGCGGTAGAAAGATAAGAACATATTCAACGGAAAAAATTGGGGCGGACCTGAACCCTGGCGTATATTTTGTCAGTGTTAATGAGCAATTCTTACGCGTAGTAAAAGTCAAGTAGTAAAGTTCTTATACTAATAAGGTTTAAGGAAAGTGGTATTTAATAGCAGGTAATCTTCTTTGGATAAAATACAAATATACTTCGTTGTTAACTAAAATCCCCCTTAGTTCCCCTTTTCCAAAGGGGGAGATTAATATCATTTGTAGTAGCAGAGTTTACTCTGCAGGGTGGTATGCAATAAAAATTGTAGTGGCAGAGCTTGCTCTGCAAAAATATCGGTCAAGCGAGCTTAACCACTACGGGAGAGGATTGTCAAGCGAGCTTGACCACT